>JBAVNY010000473.1:0-4542 GCA_049691535.1 Candidatus Acidiferrum sp. | reverse complement strand
AAGAATATGCAGTTCCCACTTGTCCATTCGGTAGAGAGGTCGTCGTGATTACCAGCGGAGCAGGGCCGATGGTCAGTGTCAGGTTCGCGGATTGGGTCAACGCGGGCGTGCTGCTGTCGGTCACTTTAAACGTTAAGGCGAGATTTGTTACAGCAACTGTCGGCGTGCCGGTAATAGCGCCGGTCGCGCCGTTCAGCGTTAAGCCCGTTGGCAGAGTGCCGCTAGTGATTGTCCATACGTAAGGAGTAACCCCTCCCACTGCCGCCAGAGTTGCCGTATAGGCGGCGCCTTGCTGACCGTTCGGAAGCGAGGAAGTGGTGATCACCAACGGGGACGCGGAAATCGTGATGGTCAGATTCGCGGACTGAGTTAGGGCCGGAACACTGCTGTCTGTTACTTTGAATGTTAGCGGAGCATTTGTGACCGCCGCGGTGGGTTTGCCGCTGAGCGCGCCACTGGCTGCATTCAACGTCAATCCTGCGGGGAGCGTTCCACTGGTCTGTGTCCAAGTGTAGGGGCCGGTGCCGCCCGAGACGGCTAGTGTCGCGGAGTATGCAGTGTTGATCTGTCCATTTGGCAACGATGTTGTGGTGATCACAAGCGCAGCAGGAGAGATGGTCAAAGCCAGATTGACCGTTTGAATGAGAGCAGGGCTGCTGGCATCGGTTACTTTAAATATTAACGGCGCGGCAGTGACAGCGACGGTAGGCGTGCCGATAATCGCACCAGTAGATCCATTCAAACTCAGACCTGCGGGCAGCGTGCCAGACGTAAGCGACCACGTGTAGGGAGAGGTGCCACCAACAGCGGTGAGCGCCGCGCTGTACGAGGCGTTTACCTGCCCGTTTGGCAACGAGGTGGTCGTAATAACCAGTCCCGCCGGGAAGATTGTCACGGTGAGCGTAGCTGTCTGTGTGAGCGCGGGAGAACTTGAGTCCGTCACTTTAAAGGTAAGCGCGGTTGCGGAGGTGGCTGC
Organism: Candidatus Acidiferrum sp.; assembly: GCA_049691535.1. Lineage (GTDB taxonomy): Bacteria > Acidobacteriota > Terriglobia > Acidiferrales > UBA7541 > Acidiferrum. Next base: position 3,566 of record JBAVNY010000473.1, on the reverse strand, counting down.
GGTGGGAGTTCCCGTAATCGCGCCGGTCGTACCGTTTAAGATCAAGCCAGCAGGCAGAGTTCCACCGGTCAATGACCATGTGAATGGTGATTTTCCGCCGCTGGCAGCTAGCGTCGCGGAATACGCCACACCAATTTGTCCATTCGGCAAGCTTTGGGTGGTGATGGCGATTCCGGACGATGCCGCCGTTACTGTGAGCGAAAGGGTGACAGAGGTTGATTGCGGCTTAGCGCTCGAATCCATCACCGTGAACGACAAAGATAAGTTGGTAACACTCTGCGTGGGAGTGCCCGAGATCACGCCGGTGGCACTGTTCAGCGAGAGACCGGCTGGTAAAGTACCGGCTGTCAGTGACCATTTATAGGGAGCTGTTCCGCCCTGCACTTGCAGTGTAGCCGTGTAGGTGTTTCCGGTTTGACCGGTGGGAAGCGACGAGGTGGTTACTGTGATTTTACCTGGGGCTGGAGAATCTCCGCTCGCGACGTTGGTGCTGGCGCAACCGGCCAGTCCTAACATAGTGGTGAAAAGCGCAACGCAGACGAGATGCAACGTCAACCGCGTGGAATGGCGTTTGCAAGCGAGCATCGAGATAAAGATCTCCCTGAAAGTTAAGCATGGGCGAGCCTATGAGACTCGACTTTGACTTTCCCGAAATGGAACTCTACGCGGAAATTAATTTACCACGGGCCGGGTACCGCTCTGAATAGTACAATTCCCCGGTACATTGGTTCCCGTTCCACAAAACCGACCGACTTCCCATAAATACAGTGGAAACAGTAAGTTGGCTACCAAAGGCTGCGGAAAAAGGCGCGCACGCGTTCCCAAAGAGTTGGGGTGTTTGGCTTGGGCGCTGTGACCGGCTTAACCGGCGAAGCTTCCGAGGTTGCAGATGGAGGTCGTGACGCCTGAGTAACGACGGCTTCTCCGTCGACGCGTCCCTGCAAAATTAGAGTAGGCCTAACACGAACGCGGCGTACCAGCGTGACCAACTGTGGGTCATAGTCCGTTTGAACCTTTTTGGAAGCGTCATACTGCAGCGGGGGCATGAAGACCTGGTAGACAGGTTCTTGACTGCGCGGCGGAGCAATTGGTTTCGCAGGAGTGGATGAAGGTGCGGCAGGGGGCGGAGAGATTTTTTTCTCCGCTGCACGTTTTTCCAGTTCTTCCGGAGTCGCTAACTGACTTACTTCTGTATTTAATGGAGGCGGAGCCGGTTTCGAGGCTTGTTGCAGCTCGCAGTCGCAACGGCCGGTGGAGGTATTCAGCGTTTCCAGTTGCCCGTTTACCAGCGAGACGTCCCCGCTCTGTGGTACCAGGACGCTTTGCCCGGTGAGTTGCTGTTCGATGCGCACGGCGCCCTTATTCGCGCGGATACACATGGCCCCAGCCGAATCCAATCCCACTACGAGGTCTTGTGAGCCGCTGCCGATGGAAAGTGGACGGGCCTGGATTTGCGGGGTGTATACGGTCAGAGTGGGTTCATGGTCGATGTTTACGTGAATGGTGCCAGAATCGAGAGCGATGGTGAGAGCTTTTCCTGATTTCAGGACAGAAAAATGCGCGGGTCCGCATATGACAATCTGTCCGCCTTCAACCAAATTGATGTGGGCCTGACCTGACTTCACGTGAACATTGCTGCCGCTGCGAAGTACGGTACGAACTTGTCCATTCGCCGCTTCAACACTCATGGGCCCTTCGACGGAGATCGCTTCGCCCTCGATGGCGCCGACCGTGTCCCCGACAGGTGGATTATCCGCCACGGCGGTGCCCAGCAACCAAAACAGCGCACAGGCCAAAATAGTTGCAGCGACACTCGCGCAAAGTCCGCGGCTCGGCCACAGTATTCGGGAAGGCACCAAAGGTCTTTCGCTCCTCGACAGGCGGGGGGACGTCAAGCCCTCTATACTATATGAAGATGGAAGCTCCCGAAAATCTAACCCAAGAAACGCCGGAATCGCCGGAGGCGATCAGTCCACATTACGATACGCGACTGCCCAAGCTTCCGTGGAAACGCCGCGTGCAAATTCCCATTATCGCGGCCATCGTCTACAGCGTGATTCGCACCTTGGGGCCGACGCTTCGCTTCGAGACACTAGGCCAGAAAAGAATTGATGCGATTTGGGCCAGGAAGCAGCCATGCATCTGGGCTTTCTGGCATCGCGTGATACTTCCCATTGCATGGTATGGGCGAAACCGCGGCATTGTGGTGATGAACACCACGGCTTTCGATGGGCAGTGGACGCGCAAAGTTATCGAACGGCTGGGATTCGGGACGGCACAGGGAAGTTCGTCGCGTGGTGGCTTGCGTGGATTGCAAGTGATGGCTAAGCGGATTGCAGAAGGCGTGGATTGCGCGTTCACAATCGACGGGCCGCGGGGGCCGCGTTATGTGGCTAAAGTGGGTCCGGTTCTCCTCGCACGCATGACCGGAGCACCTATCGCGGTGTTTCATATCGGCGTTGATCGCGGGAAGACCATTGAGAAAACCTGGGATCATTTTCTGTTGCCAGGCTTGTTTGCGCGAGCTGTTCTTATTGGAGCGCCGCCTATTTACGTGCCGCAGGACGCTGACGCGGAAATGATCAAAGAAAAACATGAAGAGATGCAGAAAGCGTTGGAGCGTGTGCGAGACATTGCAGAAGGCTGGTTCTCGTTAACGGAGGAAGCACGGAATAGATATCGCGCGGAGATCGGCCCGTAACGCGAACTTGGGACGAAGCCAGAATTCTAGCTATTCAATTTGTTAGCCGCGAGCCAAGTTTCTGCAGCGTCTTAATTACTTTCATGCTCGCCAGTCTTACTGGAATATCCATTTTCTTGGCGCCGCGATATACGGTTATCGTCACCGTATCGCCGGGTCTTTTGCGATTCAGCAGCACATTCATATCGAATTGATTGGCTACTTTTTGTCCCTCGAAGCCGACGATCACGTCGCCGCCAATTACGATGCGGCGCATCATTCCTGCCTGTGCGGTGCGGTCGCCTCCGTGGATTCCAGCTGCGGCAGCGGGGCCACCCTTGGTCGTTTGTTCCACCAACAAACCTTCCTGGACAGGTAGATCTAACGCCTCTGCGAGCCAGCCCGCCACCGGAACTGTCTGCACGCCGAGGTAGGCGCGACGCACGCGGCCTTCGGTCATCAGATCATTGGCAATCAATTTCGCGCTGTTGATCGGAATGGCAAAGCCGATACCGGCTGCCGTTCCTGAAGGCGTGTAAATCGCCGAGTTGATGCCGATCACTTCGCCGTGGGTGTTGATCAGCGGACCACCCGAATTGCCGCGGTTGATGGACGCATCGGTCTGAATAGCCTCGTCGATAAATGTGGTCTGGCTAGTCTGTACAGTGCGGCCAATCGCGCTAACCACTCCGGTGGTAAGCGTGGATTGGAACCCAAACGGATCGCCAATCGCGAGAACCTTTTGTCCCACTTGCAATGTCGAGGAATCGCCCAATGGCAGGGAGGCGAGCTGTTTGCCTTTCGGGTCGATCTTGATCAGCGCCACATCGTTGCGCTGGTCTGCGCCTATAAATTTTGCTGGGTAGCGTTGCTGGTCGCCCAGCAC
>JBAVNY010000472.1:0-3721 GCA_049691535.1 Candidatus Acidiferrum sp. | reverse complement strand
GGGTGTGTATCTGGGATCCTGTGCGTCGAAGCGTTTTCTGCGATCATCGTCGCCGGCGAGTAGGAAGGCGGCGTGGTAATTGCCGTAGGGAACGACGTGTGCGCCGTCGTCGAGCATGTCCTGCTTGAGACGCTGATGAAGTTGCGGCAGTTCGGACCAATGGACGCGGGGATGCTCGTGGTGCTCGAGATGAAAACCGATATTGAACATGGTGAGATTGAAAAAGTTCGACATAAACACTGTGGAGTGCTTTAGCGGGTCGACTGCGGTTTTTTCAACGCATCCGGAATGCTGAACATACATTCCCGAATTCATCACGAAGGCGTTGGCGATCCAGTGCGGCAGCACCCAAAGCCAGAGAGCCATTAGGGGATCGATGAAAAAGGGAATGGCCCAAAGCGCAAGGAAGATAGCCAGTTCGCGGAGCGACCGGCGACGGAGATTTTGCCGCGCGGTCAGCGCTTTCCAAAGATGCCGCGAAAGCCGCCACGGCCAATGCGTGAAAAGGTACAGTTGAAAATTTTCAAAGGAGCCGTCGGCGTTTTTCTTGGGAAGCGTCCAATCGTCATCGCTCAGCAGATTGGCGTGGTGCACGGTGACGTGACAATACTCCCAAAAAAATGACGGCCAGCCGCCGGAGAATGTCCAGAAGCGGCCGAACCAGCGATTGACGAAATGCGAAGTGAAGATGGGGCGGTGGGAATGGTTATGAAAGTTGACGCCGACATCGATTCCTGAAATCCAACCGAGCACCACGGCCGAAGCGGTTACGAACGCAATGCGCGACCACGGCCCAGTGATGTGCGCGAGGGCTGGATGTAAATAGAGAAAGAAGGCGCAAGCATACGCGGCCAGACAAATCGCGTGGAAAATCAAGCAGTGGAAATTTTGCGGATGCGAGAGGAGGCGCGAAGGTCCCGCGGGCGCGGCGGCCTGGCGTGCATCTTCGTTCACAACAATCTCAGTGCGGCGGCGATGGCGATGACTGTGACCGTCAGGCTAATCCACGGCCCCCAGAGCATGGCACCGGCAATGATCGCGACGGCGAAAAGAGGGAAGAACGATCGAGCGACAGCGACACCGCTGCGTGAAAAGAATCCGTGCGAGAGACGAGCCATGCGCTACTCGATTCCACTTTTGTTGAGCGCTGGGTGTGAAGCAGCGAAGAACGGTCAGTGCCCGGGGGGAAATAGGACCGACGCTGTGAAGGGTTTGCGTCGCCGAGGTGTTAGAAGGATAGCACTCAATCGTGCAGAAGGTTGAAGTTTATGTACGGTGACCGACAAAAAAGAAGCTTTAACGCAGAGGACACAGAGGTTGGAGCGCAGAAGACGCGGAGGAAGGCAAGAGGGATCCCTCGCAAAGGCGGCGCGGGACGACGGCTAGGCTGAAGGGTTGTTGGGTGGAGAGGTCAGAGTGTTGCCGCGATCCCTCCGCTGCGGGCCGCTAACTTCGCGGCCCTTCGGTCGGGATGACAGGGCTGGGCGTTGGACTATGGTAGGGCTTCGTTTATTGAACCGGAGCGAGGATGGCGTCTAGGCGGTTGGGGGCGGAGTCGACTCGTTCTAGGTGCGGATAACGGAGGCCGCCGTGATAGTCGATGTTCACGGTAAGGAATTCGTCGTCGCGCTTGAGGAGAAGTTTGATGGGGGCGGTGGTTTTTTCCGCGGCGACGATGGCGGCGCGCAGAGTCTCGACGCTGAAGGCTTGATCATTTACGCCTTGCAGCTTCATGTCTGGAGTGAGACCGGCTTTGAACGCCGGGCTATCCCACCAGACGTTGGCGATTGCGGGCGCGGTTTTATCGTCACCTTTCAACAGGAATCCGAGCGACGTGGCGAAGATGCTGCCGCGAGCGGGAGGCAAGTGCTTCATCCAGTCGGGTTCGGTGTCATTGTAGATCAGCTTATAACCGCCTTGGGCGATGCCGTTGGTCGGAACCTGCGGCGCAACTTGAAAGACGCGGGTGTGAAAAAAGTCTGCCCAGTCGTAAGGCTGCACGGTATTTAAAGTTCTGACGAGATCTTCGAGAGTGTAGGTGACGGTGACGTAGCTTTTATCGTTCGTGCCGAAAAACAATTTGGCGAAATCGTCCAGGGACTTCTGGCCATTGCTGCGCTCGCGAATGATGGTGTCGGCATCCAGCCAAATCAGATCGGACTCCGGATAATAATCGAAGGAACGCTGCCAACTGGTCCAACTCTGCGGGGCGAGGCCGTGAGAAGACATGATGGGATGATTGGTGGTGTCTTCGAGGGAACGCCATGTTCGCCCAGGACTAATTTCGAAATTCGCCGCGATCTGCGCGATGTCGTCGTGAGCCTGCTCGAGGGTACGCAGTCCGGAACGCGCGGTGAGCACATTACCGTAATAATCGGTCAAGCCTTCGTAGACCCACAGAAGATCGTTCTGCATGGGCTCATTGAAATTCGCGGTCCACAAATCGGCGGGGCGACGATACTTGCCATTCCAGGAGTGTGTGTATTCGTGGGGCAAAAGGGCGCGACCGGCGATGCCTGCGGGCCAATCGGTGAGATAGTTGGCGCGGGTGCCGTCTTCGCTGGACTGATGGTGTTCGAGTCCCTTGCCGCCGACGCTGTCGCTGAGTGAAAAAAGAAAATCATAGCGATCGTAGTGGCGAGAGTTGAAGAGCTTTTGCGCTTGGACGACGAGATTCTTGTGGAACTGCAGTTCTTCCGGAGTGATTTCGAGCTGCTCGGGTTTATCGGAGAAAACGTCGAGATAGACGGGATTGTCGGGCCCGGTGGAGATGTCGATGCGCTTAAAGTTGATGCCGGCGTAGAGCGGCGAATCGATCAACGTATTTAGAGTCGTGTCTTTGAACTGGACGAGGTTTCCGCTTTGCGATTTCACGTCGAGAGACGTGGCGAAATGCCAGCCTTCGGGCAAACGCAGCTCGGCAGCAAGTGGAATGCGGCGCGCGAAGTATCCCGCGGGATAAAGCAGCACACTGTTCCAGGTGAGATCGGCGATTTTGTTGGAGATGCGTCCTTGTTCCGGGTTGATGGGTGGCAAATATTGAAAGGTTAGATCCAGAGCCGTGACGCCAGCAGGAACATCGATGTGGAAGGCCCACACGTCGACGCGATCGCGAAGCCAGGAGAGGCGTTTGCCATTTGCGGTGACGATCAGGCCGGCTATGTTGGCGATTGAATTGGAAGGGGAATGGGTGCCGGGGAGCCATTGAGGATAAAGCAGGGTTATCTCGCCGGCGGATTTCACGGGGATTGTTTCATGCACGTTGAGCACGCGGTCATTGACGTTGGTGAGATCGACGCTGAGCGAAATTGTGCCGGGATAAGGCTTGTCGACTGGCGCGGGAACGGGCGCGGGGAGCGGGACAGGCTGCGGGCCGGCGGAGTTTTGGGCGTGAGTGGCGGCGGCGCTGAACGCGAATGCGAACGCTAAGGCGAAGCAACAGGCCGCGAAGATAGTTAGAACGGGGCGTCTGGAGACGCGAGGGCGCATAGGGACTCTCCTGAGTTCCGGAAAACTCTACACGAGATTGAGGCGAGTGCAAACAGCAAGTGGCTGGGCTCCAAGTGAGACCTTCAATCAATTTTCTCCGAAATAGGTGTGCGGAGTATGGAGCGTACCAGAAGCCACTTCTATGGTAACTGCGTTAATCAGGGTGCGCCGGGTTAAACCGGCATGTTGTAAGGAATGAAAGAGTCCTACAGGGAAGGAGACAGCGACTCCA
>JBAVNY010000471.1:0-2093 GCA_049691535.1 Candidatus Acidiferrum sp. | reverse complement strand
CATGGCATCGACGGCAACTTCGCGGGGCACGCCACCTTTTTCGGCAAGAGCGACGCCTTCGCAAAAGCCAATTACTTCGATGACCAGGGTCATGTTGAGAGCAACTTTGAGTTGCACGGCGAGCCCCTGCTTGCCGATGTAAGTGACTCTGGGACCGATCGCTTGCAGAACAGGTTCGACGCGTTCGAAGCCTGCTTTGTCGCCGCCAACCATCAAGGAGGCTTTGCCTTGTCCCAGCGTTAGCGTCGTGCCGGAGATGGGAGCGTCCATCATGATTAAGCCAGCGTTGGCGAATGCTGTGCCCACTTCCCTGCTGGCTTCGGGGTCGATGGTGCTCATGTCGAGATAGATGGCGTCTTTGCGCAGGCCGGAGATGATGCCGTTTTCGCCGAGCGCCAATGCTTTGACCGCCTCGGAATCGGTGACGATGGAAAAAACCATTTCGGAAGAAGCGGCGAGTTGGCGAGGCGAATCAGCCCAGAGCATTCCGAGTTTGAACATGGGCTCGGCTTTTTGCTTGGTGCGATTCCATCCGGTGACGGTGTGGCCGGCGGCGATGAGGCGCGGCACGATGGCTTGGCCCATATCTCCCAAGCCCGCAAATCCGATCTGCATGAAACCTCCTGTCGAGCCATCATGTACGCACGTTGAGTTTATAAGAAAGCGAAGGCGTGAAACAGCGCGCAGCCGAAATGTGAGTCGGCGGAACGTGGTTCTACCACCATACCTTTTGCGTCGTCAAGCCATTTGCGCTAGTATCCGCAGCCGTGGGCGCCGCTGTGGTGGCTTAGAGCTAAATGTTTTCGCCCAGAGGATAGGAGTTGCTCGTGATTCCAAGAAAAACACTGGCGTTCATTTTAATTACTTCGGCATGCGCTACGAGCGTTTTCGCGCAAACGACCCCATCACCGCATAAGGGTGCCGCGACCGAAAAAGCGCGACCGATGGTGTTGACGGAAGCGATTCCGACGCCGGGAGTGCAAGGGCGTTTCGATCATTTTGGATTCGATGGAAAAAATCAGGTGTTTGTGTCGGCGTTGGGCAACAACACCGTGGAAGTGATCGACGTGAGTGCGCGCGTGCGTTCGCACACCATTACGGGAATACCGAATCCGCAAGGAGTGGTCTATGCCGCGGACCAGAAAAAGTTATTCGTGGCGAGCAGCAAGGGCAAATTGCGCATTTTCGATGGGACCAGTTTCGAATTGATCCAGGAAATCGATTTTCACGGCGACGTGGATAATCTTCGCTACGATGCCGCCGAGCATCGCGTGTACGTGGGATATGGCGAAGATGAAACCGGGGCGATCGGCATGGTGGACGCGACGAATAATCAGCGGCTGCCGGAGGAATACAAATTAGGAGCGCACCCGGAATCATTCCAACTGGAAACGACGGGATCGCATATTTACGTAAATCTTCCCGATTTGAAACAAATTGCCGCGATTGATCGCAAAACTGGAACGATTGTGCGTTGGCCCATGACCCTGGAGCACAATTTTCCGATGGCGCTAGATGAAGAGCATCATCGCGTGTTTGTGGCGACGCATGAACCGGCGCGCTTCGCGGTGTTCGATACCGATTCGGGACGACAGATCGCAGCGTTGCCTTGCGTGCAAGATGCGGATGATGTTTATTTCGATTCGGCGCGGAAGCGGATTTATATTCCCGGCGGAGAAGGGTTCATCAGCGTATTTCAACAGATTGATGCGGACCATTATCGACTGCTGAGCAAAGTGCCGTCCACTTTGGGAGCGCGGACCGCGGGATATTTTGGGAAAGGGCATAAGGGGTTTGACCGGTTTTTCCTGGGGGTGCCGGGGCGGGCGGATCATGGTGCTGAAGTTTGGATTTATACCGTGCAGGATTGAGATGGTAGTTCTCCATTTGCCGGCTTGTCCCGGCGCACGCTACGTAAGCGCACGGATCTGGGCAGGGTGTTCGACTGGACAAACGAGTAGAGAAATAAGGTTGGTACCATTGACAATCTCTACTACCTTTACTTGCAGCAGTTTCCGGTGATTTTGGGGGTCGGCGAGAGAATAGGGAGCATGTAAGCGCTCCAAGTAAAACTGGTCAGTCCAGTATACCAA
>JBAVNY010000470.1:0-1783 GCA_049691535.1 Candidatus Acidiferrum sp. | reverse complement strand
GAATTGGGCGTGAAGTCTGGCGATCGAGTAGGGCTATTCGCACCGAATTGCCCCGAATGGCACACCGCGGATTTTGCGATCAATGGCTCAGGCGGAGTGACGGTTCCGGTGTATTTCAACGAGTCGCCGGAGCGGATGACCTACATCCTGAATCATTGTGGAGCGCAAGTGCTGTTCGTGGCTGGAGCGGCGCAACTCGAAAAGTTCATGAAGGTGCGGGACAAGTTGAAGGACGTGCAGCAGGTGATCGTATCGGGAGCGGGGGAGACCCTGCCCACGGACTTTCTGCGCTATGAGACGTTGATTGCGACTTCGGGGGCGGCGGAGATTGCTGCTTACCGGACGCGGGTGACGAAAGTGGTGCCGGAACAGTTGGCGTCGCTGATTTACACGTCGGGAACTACGGGTGAGCCAAAAGGCGTGATGTTGACGCACCTGAATTTCAGTTCGAATGTGACGGACTCGTGCCCGGACCTGAATCTGGAACCCGCGATGGATTTGGCGATTTCGTTTCTTCCGCTGGCGCATGTATACGGGCGGATGCTGGACTACGTGTACATCTTCTGCGGATGCCCGGTGGCGTATGTGGATGCGGTAGAGAATGTGGCGCAGGCGCTGTTGGAAGTACGGCCAACAATTTTGGCGGCGGTGCCACGGTTCTTCGAAAAGATTTATGCGCGGTTGATGGAGCAGGGCAGCAAGCAGCAAGGGACGAAGCGGAAGCTGTTTGAGTGGGCGATGAAGGTAGCGCGAGGATCGGCGCGCTGGCGTTGTGGGGAAGCGAAAGCAGGATTGGGATTGCAGTTGCAGTGGGCGATTGCCGACCGGTTAGTGTACTCGAAGGTGCGCAAGGGCACCGGCGGGCAACTGCGCATCGTGATGTCGGGCGGGGCTCCCCTTTCCAAAGAATTGGCGGAGTTTTTCTGGGCAATTGGGATTCCGATTTATCAGGGATACGGACTGACGGAGACTTCGCCGGTTTTGACTTCCAATTATCCGAAGAACCGCCCGGGAAGCTCGGGGCGACCGATCATCAACGTGAAGATCCGGATCGCAGAAGATGGCGAGATTCTGGCGAAGGGGCCTTGCATCATGCAGGGGTACTTCAAATCGCCGGAAGCGACGAGTGAAGTGTTGAGCGAAGACGGCTGGTTTAAGACCGGCGATATAGGGTACCTGGACAAGGATTCGTACTTGTTCATTACCGACCGGAAAAAGGATTTGCTGAAGACCGCGGCGGGAAAGTTCGTGGCGCCGCAACCGATTGAAAATACCCTGAAGACCAGTCCGTATATTTTGAACGCGATGGTGGTGGGGGATCAGCGGAAGTTTATTGTGGCGGTGATTGTGGTGAACCCCGTGACGGTGTCGGCAAAGCTGGAGGAAGAAGGGCTGAAGTTTTCGTCGCCGGCGGAACTGGCGGCACATCCTCGCGCGTATGCGTTGCTTGAGAACGAAGTGAAGCGATTGACGTCGCACCTGGCGCAATATGAAGGGATCAAACGGTTTGCACTGCTGGCGGACGACTTTACGTTTGATAGCGGCAGTTTGACGTTCACGATGAAGTTGAAGCGGCGCGTGGTGGAAGAGCAATACCGGAAGTTGATTGATAAGTTGTACGCGGATGTGGCCGAGCCGCGCCCCGTTTCGCAAACTTAATTGTATCGTTCCCTCACGCACGGTCATCTCATAGAACAGTAGGGTTCCTACCTTAGGAGGTATAAATCATGGCAAAAGCGGCGACAGCAGCGGCAATGCTGCGAACAGTTCCGAGCAGTGTGGG
>JBAVNY010000469.1:0-16505 GCA_049691535.1 Candidatus Acidiferrum sp. | reverse complement strand
GGTGCGGCGGGTGGCATACCGAGTTTGTTTTTGTAGGGTAGGGAACTGTTAACGCATACAGCGTACTGCTTCGGTTTTCGTTGCGATTGGGTAGTGCGTTTACGGAAAAGCCTCACCCCTGAAGGGGTGAGCTACAGGGGAACAGCTATGCGCCGTTATGCTCCGACGGCGGCCGAAGATTCGCGAGACTCCAAACCGCCAGGAGCCCAGCCCATGTTTTCTTTTTCTTTTACGCTCATGCTTGCGGCGTTCTCCGCCAATTCATAGTGTTAAGAGTCAGGGGCACGTCAAACCCTATTGAGGAATACCTCAAAAAGCCAAGAAAAGGGCTTGACAGTGCGTCCCATAAGCTATATTATGTTAACTAACGAAGGAGGCTGAATGGAGACGTCCACTCAGACCTCTTCCCTATAGTCTCCGCGTCTAACTCCTACCCTTTTTACTTCTTCTGAGTGGCTTTACCGGATTTCAGGTCGGCAACTTCGTAGTCGAGATATTGTTGGATTGCGTGTGGATCGGCGCCAACTACGCGTCGTCCGTTGACGAAGACCGTGGGTGTGCTGCGAACTTCGAGAAGATTTCCGTTGGCGATGCTGGCATTCACTTCGGCGGCGGCTTGCGGCGAGCTCATGCAGGCCTTGAGAGTGTCCTGGTTGACCCCAGCCTTGCCAGCATACTCCAGCATCTTGTCCCAGGCGTTGGCAGCGGAGATCAAGTCCTGGTTATCGTAAATCAAGTCGTAGAGCTGCCAGAACGCCTTGGGGTTCTGCTGGTAGGTACAGCGTCCGGCAAGAGCTGCGGTGCGGGCCCAGGGGTGCAGAGTTTCGAGCGGGAAATCCTTGAAGATGACCTTAACCTGAGGATAGTTGGGCAGGATGCCGCGCAGTGCGTCGTGCAGACCGCGGCAGACCGGACATTCGAAATCTGAGAACTCGACCAAAGTGATTGGCGCTTTGGGATCGCCAAGGACAGCCGCACCGGCGGTTTGAATCTTCGCGGAGGTTTCTGCCAGGGGATCGGTGGTGAGGTCGGAGATTTCGCCGCGGATCAGGTAGCGGCCATCCTTGGTGAGGTACATAGTGACATTCTCGGTGCCGTCCGGTGTTTTCACTTCAATGGGGGTCTCGAAGAGCCCGGAGGTTCCAAGCTCCTTAGGCGTGCCGACGGTAATCTTCATGTCGGGGCCGAGAGCGAAAAAGCGGCGAAGGAAATCTTCAATGGTTTTCTGTGCGGCAGGCGAAGCTGGAGGGGCGGCGGTACCGGACTTTGGAGTCGCTGCCGGCTGCTGCGCGCTGACGAGCATTGCGAACGACAGGGTGAGTACCAGTGCAGTGAGCTGGGATAATTTGTTCACGCGTGTCCTCTTTTAGGTGGTGGAATCATGGTACGAATTTTTGTGCGATGGGAAACGGTCGGCCAAAACCAAAGGCGCGCGAGGTAATTTTGAGCCCCGGCGCAGCTTGTTTGCGTTTGTATTCATTGCGATCGACGAGGATGGCGATGGTGCGCACTAATTGCAGGTCGAAGCCGTAGCGGTCGGCAATCTGCTCGGGCGACAGGACATCTTCTATATAGGATTTCAGGATGCGGTCCAAGACATCGTAAGGTGGCAGGGAATCCGTGTCTTTCTGATCCGGGCGTAGCTCGGCGGAGGGTGGCTTCTCGATGGTCGAGCGGGGGATCAGTTCCCTTTCGCGGTTGATGTGTTCAGCCAGCGCGTAGACCATCAGTTTCGGCACGTCGCTGATAACCGCGAGTCCTCCTGCCATATCGCCGTACAGCGTGCAGTAGCCAACGGCGTTTTCCGATTTGTTACCGGTGCTCAGCACCATGGAACCAAATTTGTTCGAAAGGGCCATCAAGTAGTTGCCGCGAATGCGGGCTTGAATATTTTCTTCGGTGGCGTCGGGCGGACGATTGCCGAAGACGGGTTGCAGCACGCCTTTGTAGGCCTCGAAGACCTGGGCGATGGGAATGGTCAGGAATTCGATGCCGAGATTGGTGGCGAGAGCGCGGGCATCAGTCTTGCTGCCCTCTGAGGAATACGGGCCAGGCATGGAAACGCCGAGGACGTTGCTGGCACCGAGTGCGGCGACGGCGATCGACGCCACGACTGCGGAATCCACTCCACCACTCAGGCCGACAATCGCTTTGCGAAAATTGCATTTCTGGACGTAGTCGCGGGTGCCGGTAACCAGGGCCTGATAGGCATAGGCAATCTCTTCATGCGGCAGTTCGTGGATTTCGCCTTCTCCGGTTACGGTGTCGAAGAGGACAAGATCTTCTTCGAAGGCTTTGGCCTGTGCGGCGATTTTGCCATCGGCAGTGAGTGCGATGCTGGCGCCATCGAAGATCAACGAATCGTCGCCGCCCACTTGATTGACGTACACAACCGGGCGCTTGTGGTGCGTGGCAATGGATTGCAACATGCCGAGACGCAGGGCACGTTTGTCGATGGTGTAAGGCGAGGCGGAAATATTAATGAGAATGCTGGTGCCGCGAGCGATGAGTTCGGTGACGGGATCGCGAGCGTACATGGGCGTGGCCCAGAAAGTTTTGTCGTTCCAGACATCTTCGCAAACGGTGATGCCGAGCTGTTCCCTTTCCAGGCCATAGACATATTGCTTTTCGGCGGGCTGGAAGTAGCGAGACTCGTCGAAGACATCGTAGGTGGGCAACAGCATCTTGCCTTGTTCGAACACCACGCGGCCGCTGGAGATGAGCGCGGCTTTATTGGCGATGTGCTTGCCGCCGCCGTCGTGGGAAACGTGTCCGGCGTAGCCTACGATTGCGGGGAGAGGCATTTGCGAGGCAATTTGTTTCAAGGTGTCTTGGTTGCGCCGGATGAAGGCGGGGCGTTCGAGCAGGTCGAGTGGCAGATAGCCGCAGATGCAAAGCTCGGAGAAGACGGCGAGTTCCGCGCCACGCTGTTTAGCTTGTGCGGCCAGGGCCAGGATGCGCGCTGAATTGCCTTCAAAATCGCCGACGGTGGGATTGAATTGGGCGAGCGCTATTTTCATTCGGGGTAAAGTTTAGGATAACGGGTGGAATGGAGGGAATGCAAATGGAGGAAGTGGTTGCGATGTGTTATGCGGACTCTCATGGTTGTGGCGTGGCTCGAGAGGGATTCATCGCGCAAAGTCCGCGCGAGGCTGCAGAGATCCTCACTTCGCGGACTCCGTTCGGAATGACGGGTTTGCGAGGCGGATTGTTAATGCCGCATGCGGTCGATCTAAAACGGTTTTGCGTGATGGTTGAAAGTTACTTGTGCCGGCAAGCTGCCGGCGCTACCAACCTGGTTACACTGCGGCGGCTTTGTCTTTGCGGAATTTGAGGTCGTCGGCTAAGCCGAAGGCTTGGAAGACTTCGGCCTGGGTCTTGGCGCAAAGCGCGTTAATCTCGTCGACGGCGGACGCGGAAGGACTGATGCGGTAACGCAATTGGCGCTCGCCGGTGGGCGTTTCCACGATGCGAAGAACGAGGTCTGCCACTTCCTGAGGGTTACCAGCCACTGCAGCAAGACCCGCATTGATCTTTTCCGCAATGTTTTTGGCGGAGCCGTACGTTTCGCCACGCGCCTGGTCCTCGGCGAAAACGATGTTGCCGAAAATGGCGGTCTGATACGCGCCGGGTTCCACGATCACGGACTCAATCCCTTGGGGAGCGAGTTCGTAGCTATACGCCTCGGCGAAGGCTTCCATGGCGAATTTGCTGGCGGAGTAGTGTCCGAACGAGGGAAAAACCAAGCGACCAGCGCCACTGCTAATGTGCAGGAGCAGGCCACTGCGCTGGCGACGCAGATGCGGAAGCACCGCACGATTCACGCGGACGGGGCCCATGAAATTGGTGTCCATAAGCTTGCGAGCTTGTTCGGTGGTCGTGGCTTCCATCAGGCCGACGACCGGATAGCCGGCATTGTTGATGGCGACATCAATGCGACCGACCTGCCTGACGATGGAGTCGACGGCTTTATTGACCGAAACGTCGTCGGTGACATCGAGTTCGACAATGTGAATGTCTAGCGAATCCTTTTCTGCTAAGGCGCGAATTTCTGCGGAGTTTTTGGCATTGCGTCCGCCGGGATCACGCATCGAGGCGAAGACGGTGTGACCTTTACGGGCCAACGTCTCGACGAACAGTCTGCCAAAGCCGGTGCTGGCACCGGTGACGAGTACGACTTGTTTGGATGCCATAAAGAACTCCTTCAAAGTGGGGTTGACGCCGCTGCTGCTCAGTTTGGATGGCTGGGGTCGAAACTTGGATACACCAAGTGTATGGCCTAATCCAGAAGAAAAAGGCTCCTGAAGGATACCAGGAGCCCGCTAAAGCCGTGCCTAGAATGGGAAATGGAGAATTTAGACGCTAAAGGAGCTGCCGCAGCCGCAGGTGCTCTTCACGTTGGGGTTATTGAACTTGAAGCCTGCGCCTTCGATGGTTTCGACGTAATCGATTTCCACGCCTTCGAGATACATCGAGCTCATCTGATCCACGGCAACCTTGAGACCGTCGAAATCTACAACTTCGTCGGTGTCATTGGTCTGATTCTCGAACGCCATGTGGTACTGGAAGCCAGAACAGCCTCCGCCGACCACGGCCACGCGCAGAGCCGTTGGCGCTGGGCTTTGCATGCCCATGATTTCCTTCACTTTAGTTGCTGCAACGGGCGTTAAGTTAATCATAATTCCTAGTGGCCTCCGCTCGCGGATCGCTCCGCAGAATCTCTACTTGGTCAGTATAGCATAGCCGGCAAAAGATGAAACTGAGTTGCAGAACGTTTCTTCTCCTGGTTACTTCCCTGCCCGTCCGTTTCGACAACGGCTAACGCTTACCCTAGAATAGGATGCACCATGACCCATAAAGTAACTTTGTTACCCGGAGAAGGAATTGGTCCCGAAGTGTCTGCGGCGACGCGGCAGATTCTGGATGCGGCTGGCGTAAAGATTGAATGGGAAGAGCTTGGCGCGCGCGCGGAAAACACGGATAAAAGCACAGTGAAAGGCGCGGTGCTGAATACTGCCGCGATTGAATCGGTCCGCAAAAATAAAGTGGCGCTGAAGGGGCCGATGGCTACGGCGATTGCCGGCGGCGCGCCTAGTGTGAACGTGGCGTTGCGCAAGAGCCTGGAGTTGTACGCGAATTTGCGTCCGGTGAAGAATCTGCCGGGGGTGAAGTCGCACTTCGACGGCGTGGATGTGGTGATTGTCCGGGAGAATACCGAAGATTTGTATTCGGGACTGGAACATGAAGTGGTGCCCGGCGTGGTGGAAAGCCTGAAGATTATTACCGAGAAAGCGTCGACCAAGATTGCCAAGTTTGCCTTCGAGTATGCACGGAAGAATGGCCGGAAAAAGATTCATGCCATTCACAAAGCGAACATCATGAAATTGAGTGATGGGCTTTTTCTGCGTTCGGTGCGCGCGGTGGCGGAGAAGTACAGCGATATTGAGTACAAAGAATTGATCGTCGACAACGCGTGCATGCAGATCGTGATTAATCCTGACCAATTTGACGTATTGCTGCTGCCGAATCTGTACGGCGACGTGATGAGCGATCTGGCTGCGGGGTTGGTGGGCGGGCTCGGCGTGGTGCCCAGCGGAAACATCGGTGATGACTGCGCGATCTTTGAAGCGGTGCACGGGACGGCGCCGGATATTGCCGGCAAGGGCCTGGCGAATCCTACGGCGCTGACGATGAGTTCGATACTCATGTTGCAGCACCTCGGGGAGCGTACGGCGGCGGAACGAATTGAAGCGGCGCTCATCGCCGTGTACCGCGAAGGCAAACACGTAACGAAGGATGTTGGCGGCAAAGCGGGTACACAGGAATTCACGGACGCGGTGATCGCGGCGCTGCCGAAGGCGTAACGATCTTGTGACTTGCAGTTGGATGGGATACGATTTTGGCCCATGCCCAAGAGGACAAAAAAGGCCAAAGTGCCAAAAACAGCGAAGGCTACTAAGCCAAAAGTAGTGGAACCCGCGCCAGGCTCACTCGAGAGCATTTTCAAAGAACTGCACAAACTGCTGGTGCCGTATGCGCCGCCCTTTAAGCCGGGGGGAGGCAATATTGATGGAAGGATGGATTACCACCTGGTGGTGCCGCAGTCGGTGGTAATTCAGGGGTCGTACGGAAATAAACCCACGGAAATTGCCATGGCTAGCCTGATCCTGCAAAAAGATTTTGTGGGATTTTATTTCATGCCGATTTATCTGAACCCGGAATTGAAGAAGAATCTGGCGCCGACGTTGTTGAAATTGTTGAAGGGCAAGACGTGTTTTCACGTGAAGAGCATTGATGCGCAATTGATTGAGGATGTGACCGCGGCGTTGGCGCTGGGGATGAAGAGTTTCAAGGATCGGGATTGGGTGTAGTAGAAAGACGAGCGCGCAATAAAGGTAATTCAGCAATCCAAGAGGGATTCATCGCGCAAATTTCGCGCGATGGTGCAGAGTTCCTCACTCCCCAGACTCCGTTCGGAATGACGGGCTCTCTTTGTCTGGAAAGTCCGATTTAGAAGTTGGCGCGGGCGGCGATTTCGCGGATTTCTGGATTTTCGATGATGCGTTTGCGGAGGTTTTCGAGTGTGGCTTGCAGCATGGCGCGGCCTAGATCTTCGCCATGGACGTACAGCGATTTAAAGGGCTTCAAGAGGCGCAAGACTGGATAGATGAGACTAAAAATGCGCGGGAAGTTGGGCGAGGGCGGAGTGTCGATGAAGGCGGGGCGCCAACAGTCGGCGGCGATGAGGTCTATCAATTCAAGTTCGGTGCGAGCTTTTACCTGGGACCAGAACATGCGGCTGTCGGGGCGAGTTCCCTGCCCGCTGATGTAGTGGAATGCGGCGTTGGGGCTGCGAGCAAGAAGAGTTCGCGCGGCGGCTAGAGTGAAATCGTGAGTAATTTTCTGGTAGTCGTCCTTGGAAACTTTGGTGATCGAGACGCCGAGACAAAAGAGGCAGGCGTCGACGCCTTCGAATGCGTGGGCGATTGCGGAATAGTCGAGAAAATCGGTCTGCAGGATGTTGCGCAGTTTTTCGTGCGTGATGGTGAGTGGCTTGCGCGTGATCGCGCGAACTTCATCGACAACGGAGGCTTTGAGGCAAGCGGTCAGAACTACGCCGCCTGCGGCCCCAGTTGCTCCGAATAGCAGAACTCTCATAAGAACGTAGATGAACTACGAGAATGAAGCGGTACTCGAAATCTCATGAGCGCAGCAGCACAGCTTCGATGCCCACAACTATTCCCTATCGCCGCGCCGTTCTGCTCGAATCACGTCTGCCAGGCTGGATTGGCCTCGCCAGAGAATTTTGAGATCATTCCAGGCCAGTTGTGAATTGGGACCCAGGAATTGTTCGAACGCTCGATTCCCATATGGTTCCAGGAGGTGACACACTGCAAAGTCTCAAGAAATCCTAGAACAACGAGCCCTTTGGTATCTTCGTCGCCAATGATGAGGGAGTTCTCAAGTTTCGCAAATACCTTTCTGACCTCATCCATTTGCCCGGTCTCAAATAAGTCTTCCACGACGAAGTGCACGAACTCCGCAATATCGATGTAGGAGCCGTCAGATTTACCTCCGGAATCCGCAAGATATTTTTCCCATCTGGAGGCAAAAGCGGGGAAGCTCTTGAGGAGATCCAGAATCAAAGGATCGCCGTCGGGGTTATAGAGCTCAACCGTTGCAAAGCGCTGCCCGAGTATCCGTGCTGCAGCGCAAGGATAGCCATGGCCACCAGTTCTTCTGACTCAACGCCGCCCAGTAGCCAGCGAGCCTGCACGAGGCTTGGATCGAAACTATCGTCGGAACTAGCCATTGACGCGTCTATTGGAGCACAAAAACGAAGTGCAAATCAGCTTTAGCTTACTTCGCCGGACAGACCATCACCAATCTAGTAGGCGTAGGCTTTGAGGAAGAGGAAGACGACTACGCCGGTGATGGAGACGTAGAGCCAGATGGGGAAGGTCCAGCGGGCGATTTTGCGGTGGACGGCAAAGCGTCCGGTGAGCGAGAAGAAAAATGTGGTGAGCACCATGGGCAGCGCGACGATGGAGAGGGTGATGTGGCTGCCCAAGATGGACAGGTACAAGGTGCGAATCGAGCCGTGGCCAGGGAAAATCGTGTCGCCATGCAGGGCGTGGTTCACGATGTAGCTGACCAGAAAAACGGAAGAGAAGACGAAGGCCAGCAGCATGCTGTTGCGATGGGCATCTCGATTGCCCTGCTTGATGAAATACAACCCGACGCAAAGGGCAATGGCGCACAATCCGTTGAGGAGTGCGTTGAGAGCGGGCAGGAACATCCAACGACCGGCAAACGCAGCGGAGGCATGGTGCACGTAGAGCAGCCACAGCAGGAACGTAACCGCGAGGCCACTGACTACGACGATGGTCCCGACGACGGGACGCGGACTGAGTTGAGCCTGTTCCATGTTCATAATTAAATCACAAGAGTGATGCTGACGTCCGATATCTGATATCAGATATCGGAGATCAGGAAGCACTAACGCGGAAGCTTGTCGTACATCATCAGTCCCAGAAGAATCGGGATGTGCATGACGGTCGCGTGCATGAGCCACTTGGCGCGGGTGTTGGTTTTGGAATTGGCGGCCCAGAGGCAAACCTGAACGAGACCAGTGCAGGTGACCAGCGCGCCAAAGAAATAAAGTACGCCAGCGAACCCCATGACCGCGGGCAACAGGCTGACGGCGACGAGCGAGGCGGCGTACAAAATAATTTGGCGGAAGGTGCGAGTGCCGTCTTTATCGACGACCGGCAACATCAGAATGCCGGCGCGTGCGTAATCTTCGCGGTACATCCAGGCAATGGCGTGGAAGTGCGGAAATTGCCAGAAGAAAAGAATGGCGAAGAGCAGCCATGCGCCCGCATCGACTTTTCCAGTCGCAGCGGCCCAGCCAATCATCGGCGGAATCGCGCCTGGGATGGCGCCCACGAAGGTGGCCCAGACAGTGCGCTTCTTGAGCGGCGTGTAGGCCAGCAGATAACTGAGGCAGGTGACCAGGCCGAGGAAACAGGGCAACCAGCCAGCGGAGATGTACAGATCGAGAGCGCCGGCGATGCTAAGCCCGATGCCGAAGCGCAGCGCTTCTGCGGGCGTGAGCTGGCCGGTTGGCAGTGGGCGCGATGCAGTACGGCGCATGTAACGATCCGATTCGCGCTCGATGTAGTGGTTCAGCGCGGCGGTGCCTGCGGCGATCATCATCGTGGCGAACACCACGTGTAGCATGTGCAGCCAGGCGACCGGGCCGCGTGCGCCCATGTAATATCCCGCGCCGGTGGTCATCAAGACCAGGAACGACACGTCGGGCTTGGTGAGGGTGATGTAGGCGCTAAGCTTGCTCGGCTGCGTGAGCGTAGCAGTGCGGGCGTGAGACATTAAGCAGGCACCTCACCTTTGGTCGTGGCCAGCAGGACTTCCCTTCTGCGTGGCACGAGACGATAACAAAGCAGAACGACGAAAATCGAAGTGGCGAAGAGCAGCGCGCCAACGACGGTGTGGATCACCGTGGAAAACACCATGAAGGCCATGGGTTGTGGCGCGTCGGCGGTGCTGATGCGGGAATAGAGAGCAAGCAGGCCCAGCAGCAGTTGCAGGCCGACGATGCCATGCAGCAATTTACGCGCGCGGGAGATCTCTTTTACTTGTGGGAAGCGGCGGCGCAGTACGGCGGCGGTCCAGAGGACCATGGCGAGCACCACGACGGAGCCGACAATGTGCGGCTTCAGAGAGATGTATCCGTGACGAAAGCCGGCGCCGGCGAGGACTTGCAGGAAGATCACGGCGGCGTTGAGCGTAACGATAGTGTGAATCGGCGGCATGCCTTGATCTTCATATTGTGGAAGATTCTGCATCCACCAGCGGCTGGTGAAGGCCGCGATGCTGACCAGAATGGCGAACATGATCTGCGCGGTACAGGCGTGCATTACCGGTAGCCAGTAATGCAGCAGTTTCAGCACAGTCAAGCCGCCGAGCACGCCCTGAAATACGACGGTACCCACCGCGGCGAGGCCGAGATACTTCATCCAGCGGCGTTCTTCTTTGCGCCACAGAGCGATGGCAAGAATGATGATGAAGAAGCCGAGAGCGGCGGCGATCAGACGATGCGAATGTTCGTAGGCGATGCCGCCGACCATGGGCGGGTTGAGAGTGCCGTAGGAAAGTGGCCAGTCGGGAACGGCGAGCGCGGCGTCTTCCGAGGTGACTAAGGCTCCGGCGGTGAGGAGAAGGATCGTCCACGCAACCAGAAAAAGGGCGTACTTGTGGATGAGCGGATGATAGGTAGCTTTCATGAATTTCGGGCCCCATTCCCGAAATGCACATTATAGCGCAGGGGTGTAAACCCGGCTGCACCAGGAGAACTCTGAACCGGGAGAGACTTTAGCAAGGAACGAAGAAAAGGAAAAGAGCATTTCGCTCAACGAGTTGAAACCATAGAATAGTGGCCGGCGGGGCCAATCATGAACGACAGTGTAAGCAAGGCCTTAGTGCTCATCATTGCCTTGGCTTATTTGGCATTACCAGTGGGGATCACCTGGGGATGGATTCGCTGGATGAAGCGTCGGCAGTACCTGACCCTGTCATTCGGATGTGTTCGACTGCGGGGATGGCGTTAGCCAGTGCATCTGGATTCGTCGCTATTTTCGTGCTCGCGTATGCACCCATTGTCGGCTTCCCCTTTTACGATCCTTTATTGATGCGCATATACGGCTTGGGCATTCTAGCTCTCGTGGCCCTGGTCTCGTCCGTCGGTGAAATGTGGCGAGCCAATCCGGTCCGCAGGCTAGCTCCTGCACGTTCCTTGGGCATGCTCGTTTTTGGGATTATCTCCATGGCTGGAGAGTAATCGCCAGCGGTGCAGTTAACGTGTGGCAGAAATGTGGGTTGAAGGCTTAGAGTGAACTGCAGAACGACGAATGAAATGAAAATGAAACTTTGGCACGCTCTGGTTTTATCTACGGTCATGTTAGGCTCGGCCTTCGCGCAGAAACCATCCGCAAAACAACCTTTCACCCTTACCTTGAGTGCTGGGCCGACAGAAAGCTTGGGCTCGGGAGTTTGGGTGAAAGTACAGTGGACCAACACATCCGATCAAGCGCTGGACGCTATTGCTAACGTTTTGGACGCGACCATTGCTGATCCTAACTTCGTCTTCGAATTTCTCGATAAGAGCGGCCGGCCTGTTCCTAGAAAAATGTACAAGTTCCCCGAAACTTCCGGACACGCTGAGTTCGGAACGCTAGGCGCAGGCGAAAGTATCACTAAGGAAGTAAATCTATTGCGTCTTTTTGAGCTTAAGCAGCCTGGGAAGTATGCCCTGCAGGTATCAAGGTTAGTTCCAAAAGCGCTCGGCGGCGGCAGCGTCAAATCTAATAAAATTAAGATCTCGGTAGAAAAATAAGGCACTCAAAAGCAAGTGGGTCGCCAGGCTGGATCTACGATCATGCCCTTGCGCTGAGGATAGGTTTCTTTTCTTGCGGTTATTCGCGGCTCGTGTACTCACGCCCCTAGGCGATGGCGGAGGAGTGGGTTGAGGGTTTGGCGGGGACTTCTACGGCGCGGAGGACTAAGTCTTTCAGGGCAGCGATGAAGAGGGAGGAGTCGCCGACGGCGGGCATCATGCGGTAGCGCTCGATGCCAGCTTTTTTGGCGTCGGCGCGGCCTTCGATATTGATTTCGTGGAGAGTTTCGATGTGCTCGGTGACGAAGGAAATGGGGACAACCATCATTTCCTTGACGCCCTGATGGCCGAGTTTTTCGAGTGTGCCGACGAAGGAGGGCTCGAGCCACTTTGCGGGGCCGACTTTACTTTGGAAGCAGAGCAGATGCGTCTTGGGCCAGTTGGCATATTTCTGCCCGCCGAGTTCGCAGACGAGGCGAACGGTTTCTTCGATGTGGCGCGGATACGGGTCGCCCTTTTCGACCAGGCTTATGGGAAGGCCGTGGGCGCTGAAGACCAGATGGATGCGTGAGCTGTCGGGAAATTGGCGCAGGCACTTGCCGATGTTTTGCGTGAGGGCCTGAATGTACAGCGGGTGGTCGAAAAAGTGTTCGACGGTGCGCTCGGGAAGCGCGTCGACCGGCTCGCCATAGACGCGACGCCATTCTTTCAGGCTGCTGAGCGTGGTGGCGTAGGAATAATGCGGATACAGCGGGAGAAGGACCAGCTCGTCGAGGTTGGCCGTTTTGCGCAGCGAGTCCACCGCTTCTTCGGTGAGCGGCTTCCAATAGCGCATGGCGGTGACCGCGACGGGATCGATGTAGGGCTCGAGAGCGACGACGAGTTTGCGGCGCTGGCGCTCGGTAAGAATGCCGATGGGAGAACGACGGCCGATCTGGCCGTAGCGCTGAGCGACGGGGACGCAACGCTTCTTGGCGATGTAGCGAGCGAGCGGCTTGCGAATGAAATTGAGCGGGCCGAGCGGAATGATGTCGGGATCGTAGAAAAGATTGCGCAGGAACGGCTCGACGGTTTCGAGAGAGTCGGGGCCACCGAGCTGGAAGAGCACGATGCCGACGCGTTTTTTTCTGTTACTGCTCACGGTGGTTCCTTTTCTTCGGGCACGACAATTCAAAATCCAAAGACGCAAATTCGAAGGAGCTTGCGGGACAGGGGCACAACATGTTGTGCCCCTACTTGCGTGTTACGGAATTCTTCAGGCGCTCGATCTCGGTGCGAAGATCGGAGGTGCGCTTGGCGATGCTGAGGTAGAACAGGAAGAATATGCCCCAGCCGATAATGTATGCGGCGAACACGCTGTTAAGATTTTTCATAGGGCCTCCGCTTCACGCTGCAAAACATCCACTTCCGATTTCATTTTTTCCAGGCCGTAGCGCTCGACCAACAAGAACGCGGTGAGCACGTGCATGGCAAAAACCGAAAAGAAGAAGACTTTGTTCATGGTGGGATCGAGACCAGAGCCGGGGCCTCCCATAATGACGGGCGCGGGATGCTGCGTGCGCCACCAGCGAATTGCACCAAAGACCAGCGGCACATCGATGAACGCGAACACCCCGAAGAGCGAGCTAAGCAGAGCGCGGCGATCGGGTTCCTCGACCAGGGAGCGCAACAGCAGATACGAGACGTACAGCAGCCAGAGAACAAAGGTGGAGGTCAGGCGCGCATCCCAGGTCCAATAAATTCCCCACGCCGGCTTAGCCCAGATGGGTCCGGTGATGAGTACAACCGTGGTGAGCACCAGGCCCACTTCCGCCGCGGAAACGCCGAGCCAATCGTATTTCTGCTCGCGCTTCCAGATGTAAAGCAGGTTGCAGATGAAGCAAACCAGGAAGGCGTCCATGCCGGCCCACGCGCTGCCTACGTGGAAATAGAAAATGCGCTGCACGACGCCCATGGTGCGTTCTTCGGGAGCGATGTAGAAAGAGGCGTAGGCCGCTGCAATCACCAGCAGGATAGCCAGGGCGCCCAGAAGCACTCGTTTACCCATCGCGATTCACTCCTCCAAAAGATATTCGCCGAACATCCATAGGGCTGTCAAAAAAACCAAGTCGAACACGGCTAAAAAGCCAATTCCCTTCCATTGCATGACCGGGTTGCGATCCAGAAGGCCGACGGTGACTTCCGCGCTGGCGACCAGCACCGGAGTCAGGATTGGCAAGAGCAATAGTGGGAGCAAGAGTTCGCGCATGCGCGCTTGCGCCGAGATAGCCGAAAGTGCTGTGCCGGCTACGGAGATGCCTAGGCTGCCGAGGAATAGGACAAGCAGCAGCCAGTGGAATGAGGGAAGAATCGGCACGTTGTAGAGAACGGCGAAAACGGGGAGCATCAGCAGTTCCGTGAGCATGAGGAACAGCGTGTTGGCTACGAGCTTGGCGAGAAAAATGGCGAAGGGGTCGGAGATGGCCAGACGCAGCGAGCTGAGCGTGTCGTTATTTTGCTCGCGAAGAAAACAGGGTTGAAGCATCAGGGATGCGGCGAAAAGAAACGCCAGCCAGAGGAGGCCGCCACCGAACCGGCGCGATTCCGCAGTGGTGGGATCGAAGGTAAAGCTGAAGAGAACGACGACCATCAGGATGAAGACGATGGTGGTGGTCAGCAGTTCGCGGGAACGGAATTCGGTGCGAAGTTCCTTGCCGAGCAGGACCGAGGTGTTGGAGAGCAGGCTCATGGCGGTGGCTCAGGCGTTCCCAAAAATCAGAATGGAATGCAACGATGCGCCGGACTGAGTATCAGCGATGACCGCACCGGCATCGAGACGAACGGCGCGCGTGGCCAGCGCGGAAATTTCCGATTCGCCGTGGAGGCTCATGACTACGGTGCAGCCGTCTTGATTGAGTTGCTGCAGCGAACTGGCGAGCCAGGTGATGCCGATGGGGTCGAGGCCGGTGGCGGGCTCGTCGAGAAGCAGCACGGATGGCTTGTGGATCAAGGCGCGGGCGATGGCGATACGTTGCCGCATGCCACGCGAGAAGGTGCGTACTGGGGAGTCGCGGCGTTCGTAGAGCCCTACATCGCGCAACAATTCCTGGGCACGCGCTTCCGCTTGCTCGACATTTTGCAGCTTGGCAAAGAGGATCAGGTTCTCTTCGGCGGTGAGTTCGTCGTACACCATAGTGGTGTGCGCCACATAGCCGGGACGCCCCTGACGCGCGTCGTCGTGATTGGCGGGGTTGGTGTTCACGCCGGGAAAACTCAGTTTGCCCGCGGTGGGGCGAACAATTTGCGCGGCGATGCGCAGCAGCGTGGTTTTGCCGGATCCGTTGCGTCCCGCCAGCACGACGCATTCGCCGGGAGCAATCTCAAAGGAAACGCGACGCAGCGCGTACAGTCCGCCATAGCGTTTATCGATGTTTTCGAAACGCAGTCCCGTTGGCGGTACTTTTAGCGAGGTCACAGGGTTAATTCCGTGCGGATTCAAGGGAGCGCTCAAGCCGCCATCTGCATCTGCTTCGGATGCGTAAACGTGTTAGCCGCGCACCAGGTCGCGCAGCAGCTTTTCCATCTGTGCGCGCTCGCGTGCATAGTCTTCTTCGGAAATGGTGCCGGCTTGCCGCCGCAGTTCGAGGCGGAAAATAGAATCTTTGAGCGAGTCGAGGCTGCTGGACACCTGCTGATTCACGGAGGCGACCGTAGCTGCCGGAGCAGCAGGCGGAGTCGCAACGGGCGCGACCGGAGGCGCTGGCTTAGCAGGCGGAGGCGGTTTCACTTTGTTGGCTCTCGCAGGCGGCGGAGGAGCCATGTGCTCCACGTCGGGCTCGGTAGCTGGCGACACGACCACTTGTTTGCGCGAAAGCAGAATCGCGCCCATAGCGAAGAGCGCCGCGAGTCCGCCTAGCAAATACCATTTGAAATCGTCTAAGCGGCCAGGAATTGCGGAAATGTCACCGCCACCGGTGCGCGAATTCCCTTCCTGTGGCGGCATGCCGCCCTGCCCTTGGCCAGCGCCGCCAGCGTCAGCGGCTTGTGGCGCGGCAGTGCCAGAAATATTTACAGTGAGCGCAGATTTAGCGGGGATCGCCGGGTGCATGTAAACCATCATGCCCTGCTCTTGTCCGCCGGGCTGCAAACCATCGGCGGCCACAGTGATGCCCGGAGGCGCGACCAAAAGCATTTTCACATTCTCGTATGTAGCCGGCAGCTTCACGGTGGCGGTGCCGGTGTACGGAAGTTCGTAAGACAGACGAATGCTGGTTTCACCGGGACGAAAGGCGTAGGCGATGGCGTTCAGGCCCTTTCCTTTTTCGATGGGGGCTTGCACGATGGGCATGCCGGTGGAACTGGTGGTAGCCACTTGTTGCAGCTTGGCGTTTTCCGGAATCGCGAATTGGAAATTGCCTTCGGTGCGGAAATAAGCTTGCGGCGGCTGCGACTCGTTCTTGACGATGTATTCTTCCGCGCCGATTAGCTTGTCGCCACTTGGCTCGAAGATTACGACGTGCGAATCGACTTTGAGGGTCTTCGGATCTTTCGAGACATCGAAGACTTCCACGGTAACGTCGGGGCGCCCCGGTGGTAGCGACGTGTTAAGAGTCACGCCGGCGTAGGTGGCGCGCAGCAGCATAGGCCCCATGCCAATATTGGGATTGTCGAAGGTGAATTGGCCTTGCGCGTCGCTCTTGGTGGTGCCGACTTCCGCCATGTTGGCCATGGTGTTGAGCAGAGTGACTTCAACGTTGGCCGCGGGCTTGCCCGTGGTGCGATTCATGACTGTGCCGTGGACGGTACCGGCAACCGCGGCGGTGGCGGCGAGCAGTGCGATAAGCGAAATGGAGAGGAGGCGGGGACCAACAGCCTTCATCGAGCGCTCCGGTCCGCAGCAGCCGGACGGGATGTGGGACGAGGACGGCGGATTTGCGATTCAGTGACCTGTTCGATTTCGGTGAGGACCAAAGCCGCTTCCGATTCGAGCGAGTTTTTCATTAATTCGTAGTCGCCTTCCGAGTATTTTCCGGCACGGTATTCGAATTTAAGGTCGCGCAGGTTGTCGTAGATTGTATCGCGTCGTTCGAGCAATTGGTCGAGTTTGGTG
>JBAVNY010000468.1:0-4117 GCA_049691535.1 Candidatus Acidiferrum sp. | reverse complement strand
GTGCCACAGAGAATATACCGCCTGTGTTGCGCGACCCGGTGACATCCTGCAGGAAAACCTGCCGGACATCTTCTAAGGTTCGCTCTCAGGTAAGGGTGAAAAGGTGGGGTAAGAGCCCACCGCCTCGTTGGCAACAACGAGGGCACGGCAAACCCCGCGTGGTGCAAGACCAAATAGGAGGGGAGAGCTGGCCCGGCTCACTGAGTGCTTCCTTCAAACGAAGCGCTCCCTGGTTCGTGGTGGCGCAAGCCATCCAACCAGGATGAACCCTCGGGTAGGTCGCTCGATCCCGGTCGCGAGGCCGGGGCTAGAGGAATGATCGTCTGGCGTCAAGCCGCAAGGCCTAACGCCGCACAGAATCCGGCTTACAGGCTCATCCGCCACTAAGTGTTTTAGGTTCAGTGTATTCGCCTGCTGCCCAGTTCTGACTGTGCAACATTTGAGCAATCAGTTTTCTCCAAAGCTTCGCCATTGTTGATTAGGTCCCGAACGCGGTCACGCAGTTTCTTCGGGAGGAGTGTTCTTGGCAAAGGCACGCACGATCTCATACAGCGACTGTCCCGCCTTCCATCGACGCCAGATTTTCCTGGCCTCGTAGCGCACCACCTTTAAAGAGCAGATTTATAACGGATGGTGTTGCGTCGACCTATTGAGACCACCCCGACTAGCCAGGCACTAGCGCGTGGTGAATTCGTCTCCGTATTTCTTGGTCTTTAGCGATACGACGGTTTGATGAACTTTAGGGAGATTCGACGCGGCTACACCCAGGCGCTTCCCGTCCTCTATTTCAAGGCCGGGACTAAGCAGTTCCGCGACTTGCCAGGGGTCCCGGTCGCAAACTGCTAGTGGATTTCGATCGCGCTAACCTTTGGCAGGTCCGCCGAGCCAGTCGTGAATTGAATCGTGACCTTCCCGTTCGTCACCGTGACCGGGAAGGTCTTGTCGATCGCGGTGAGCGGCGCCCCGGCCGCGGCCACGATGTCGAAGTTGGTCAAGACCTGCGTTCCGTTGATCGATACGTTGAAAAGCCGCTTTCCAGCTGCAGTCCAATAAAATTCCGCAAATTTCAGCACCACGTTATAGCTTCCATTCGGAACCGCGAACGTGTAAGTGGAATTGCCATACCGCTCGGTCTGGTAGAGCTTGGGATCGGGCGTATTCAGGATCGCATTTGTCGTGCTTGCGGTGTTTCCACCCACAAAGCCGGTATCCGCGGTCCACACCTCGCCCAGCGTGTCCGTGTATGCCGCGCCGCCCGAATGAACCAAAATCGGGCTGAACGGAGGCAACAGCGAGACCGTAGCACTCGACGCTTGGGTTGGGTCCGCCACGCTCGTCGCGGTAACCACCACGTTTTGCGCTGTAGTGATTGACGGCGCGCTGTACAGCCCCGCCGTCGTTCCCGAAGTCACCAGCGTGCCCACTTGCGGGTTGTAACTCCAGGTGACTCCCAGGTTGGTTGTCCCAGTAACCGTGGCGCCAAATTGCTGGCTCTGTCCAGCAAACAGTGATGCGCCGGTCGGGTTGATCTGGATGCCTACGGTTGAGCCGGTTTTAACTTCGATGGCGCTGATCTTCGGGTAATCCGCGGAGCCGGTGATAAATTGGATGGTGATCGCATTGCCAGTCACCGTAACTGGGAAAGTCTTGTCGATCGCCGTGAAAGCAGCGCCGGCCGCGGCCACGATGTCGAAGTTGGTCAAGACCTGCGTTCCATTGATCGATACGTTGAAAATTCGCTTTCCGGCCGCAGTCCAATAGATTTCCGCAAATTTCAGCACCACCGCATAATTTCCTGCCGGCACGGTGAAGGTATAAGTGGAATTGCCGTACCGCTCGGTCTGGTAGAGCTTGGGATCAGGCGTGTTCAGGATCGCATTTGTTGTGCTTGCGGGGTTTCCGCCCACAAAGTCGGCGTCGGCACTCCAGTTGTTCCCCAACGAGTCGCTATACGCGCCACCGCCCGAATGGATAAAGATCGGACTAAACGCAGGCGGCGGAGGCAACAGGTTGACCGTGGCGCTTGTGGACTTGGTGGTATCCGCCTGGCTGGTCGCCGTAACCGTGACTGTTTGAGCGGTGCTGATCGAAATTGGCGCGGTATATAGGCCGCCAGCCGTCAACGTGCCCACTTGCGGATTGTAGCTCCAGGTAACCGAGGTGTTCGTACTCCCGGTAACACTCGCCGTGAACTGCTGCGGCTGAGACGCATATAAACTGGTTGTTGGGGGATTCACTTGAACGAACACCCCCGAAGGGGAACCAACTTCGATGGCGCTGATCTTCGGCAAATCCGCCGTGCCGGTGGTGAACTGGATCGTGATGGTACCGTTCGTCGTGGAGGTAGTAAAAGTCTTGTCGAATGCCGTATTAGCCGCGCCGACAGCCGCGATGATGTCGAAATTGGTCAGCACCGGGGTGCCATTGATCGCCACATTGAAGATGCGCTGGCCCACCTTGGTCCAATAAATCTCCGCAAACTTCAGCGTGACATTGTAACTTCCGTTCGGCACCGTGAATTGATACGTAAAATCGCCCCAGCGCTCGGTCTGATAGAGCGTTGGATCTGCGGTGTTCGCAATGGCATGGGTGGTCGAGGCCGGAGCACCACCCGTGAAATTCTTGTCCGCGCTCCACGCTTGTCCCTGGCTATCCGTATAAGCAGCCCCGCCGCTGTGCACCAGTATCGGCGCAAAGGGGCTGGTGTTGACCGTAATCGAAAATCCGTTGGTCAGCGTAGCGATTTGACCATCCGTATCGGTAATCGTAATCGCGTTGCTTCCCACCGTCGCATTGGCGGCGATCGAAATATTCGCCGTGATTTGCGTGACCGAATTATAAGCGCACGAATTGACGGTAATGCCCGCGCCAAAGTTGCAGACTGGCCCAGCCAGGAAATTGCTTCCCGTCAGCACTACCGGCAAATTCATTTGTCCCTGCATGCCGGTATTGGGGCTCGCGGAAGTCAGAATGGGTGCTGGTCCGAGCAGCGTGATGGTGTATGAGGCGCTTGCTACGGCGCTCTGCGTCAGGCCGGTGGCTGTGGCGATGGCTTGAATCGTCTCCGAGGCCGCCACAGTGATCGCCCCGCTGTACTTCGTGGACGAACTTGTCGGAATCGTGTTGTTGGTCGTGTAGTAGATGGTCGCACCGCTGCTCGCGTCGCTGATGCTGACGGAGCGCGACCCGGCGTAGCTTCCCGCCGGTGGGCTGAACGTCGGTGTGGCTGCCTGTGCTGGCCCGTGCAGCAGGCCGTAGACATCCAGTTCGCCAGGAATGGTGCTGGAAGAGCTGCTGCCGCCGGTGTTGTTGCCGCGCGTGCCCACATAAACTTTTCCGTTTGCCACCGTCGGCACGGTAAATTTCACCGCATTCCCGGCCGTGTTGCCGGTTCCCATGGTGCTGTCCCACAACTCCGTGGTGAGATTGGTGGCGTCATAAGCGTGCAGTACCGCGGCGCCGCATCCAGGAGATTGATTGGTACAATAGTTTCCGTTATTCAGCGCCCATACAATCCCATTCGTGGTTCCCGAAGAACTTACCGACGGGGTGCTTCCCGGAAACGCGAACGTTGCGGAAGATCGCGAAATGTTGGCGGTGTTAAATTTTCCGGTCGTAGTGTTGAAGCTATAGGCCTGCAGCGGTCCATTAATTCCGGCCATATAAAACGTATCGTTCCAGAACGCTCCGGTATCAAAAATCCCATTGCCAAAATTGAAGCGTTGCCAGGCGTTCGAATCTCCGAATCCGCCCATGGCATCGCGATTCAACAGGTACAGATAACCGTCCTTGCCGCCGCCAATCACCAGGTGTTGCACCGGGCCGGTGGGCTGATCCACCAAAATTGCGGCTCCGCCTGCGCCGAAATCGTTGTCACCGGCATTGTCGTTGGATTCGTCGGAGGGCGTGAAATATTGCGAGACCGCAAGGCTGCTGGTGAGTTTTAGAAACGAGTCCCCGTAATCATTATTGGGAGCTGTGGTGTTGTTCGCATCGAAGTTGGCGTTGCCGGTAATCAGGTACAGGTTGTTGCTGGAGTCCGCGGATGGCGCGGCGCCTCCCATCCAGATACCACCATGGCCAACGTTCGGACTGATGTTGAGTGCGGCCGCTTGGC
>JBAVNY010000467.1:0-10992 GCA_049691535.1 Candidatus Acidiferrum sp. | reverse complement strand
AAAGCGCGGAACATGGTATACTTCAACAGCATGGCGCGCATGGCAGCGGATCTGAGCCAGGTGCCGATGGGTACGGCCGTTACGAACCGGACAATCAGCTTTGGAGCGCAGCCGCTATTTCCACCGGGAGTGGATGGGAGCGGTCCCGGTCCTTTCTACAATTTATATGTGCAGGATTTGGCGAACCCGTGCACGCAGGGATACCAAACGGGCGCGGCCAACGTAAACAAAAGCGGGATCGTGTTTTTTCCCGGCAGCGTGGGGCTGTACCGCAACGGTGCGTTGGTGGGCGGACTGGGCGTGAGCGGCGACGGCGTGGATCAGGATGACTACGTGACGGCTGGTGGTGCGGCGGGATTCGAGGCGCCGGCACAGATTCGCGCGGACCAAGTTTTGATTAGTGGAGTGCGGCTTCCTTACCTGTTATTTCCACGAAATCCGACAAACTAAACATAAATTCCTTACGAAATTCTGGTGAACACTCATTTCTTGCGGGTTGCAGTAAGAGCCGCAAGCGAACGTGTGTATTCCTTCATGGTTTTGGCATTGATGCGGCTGTAGACGAACTGACCTTCGCGCTGGCAGATGATCAAGCCGGCATCGGCAAGAACCTTCATGTGGTGGGAAACTGTGGCGGGCGTGACACCGCGAAGATTGACGATCTGGCTGCAGTTGATTTCAGGTTCGGCGCTAATGGCCTCGAAGATTAGCAGGCGCGTTTCGTCGGCTAAAGCCTTGGAAACCCTTTCAATTTGAGCGCGGTCCATAGAATACCTTCCAAAACCCACTGTAACCAAGGCCGCCTACAAGCGCCATGAGGAGATGCGGGAGCTGAAACCCGGTGTAACCCTTTACTTAGACGTTCATCTAAATGTCGAAGCGCTAGGTACTCAAGAAAAGATTGAAACTGAGAGGAGACATGCGATGAAACGACTGGAAGGCAAAGTAGCGGTAGTCACTGGAGGTAACAGCGGTATTGGTCTGGCCACGGCGCAAAGATTTCTGGAAGAAGGAGCTAAGGTGGCGATTTCCGGGCGAAACCAAAAGACGCTGCAAGAAGCGGCGAAATTGCTGGGAGACGGCGTGCTGGTGTTGCAGGCAGACACGGCCAGCCTGAAGGAAACCGAAAAGTTTCTGGCGGCAGTGGAGAAAAAGTTCGGCAAGATTGATGTGCTGTTCGTTAATGCGGGCGTAGCGAAATTCGCGCCGATCACGGAAACGACCGAAGGGCTATTTGACGAGCAGTTCGACATCAATATCAAGGGTGCGTACTTCACCATTCAGAAGGCGCTGCCGCATTTGAACGATGGAGCTTCCATCATTTTGAATACCAGCGTCGTCAGTTCGACGGGCGTCGCAGGAGCGAGCGCTTATTCGGCCACAAAGGCAGCGTTGCGATCGGTAGCAAGAACGGCCGCAGCAGAACTAGTTGGCCGGGGAATTCGAGTAAACGCGGTAGCGCCGGGACCGATCGTCACGCCGATTTTCGGACGAACCGGATTGCCGCAGGAGGCGTTGGACAGTTTCTCGAAGGAGCTGATCGAAACGGTGCCGATGAAACGTTTCGGGCAACCAGAAGAAGTTGCGGGCGCGGTGGCCTTTCTGGCTTCGCAAGACGCGTCGTACATCACCGGAGTGGAAATCAACGTGGATGGCGGAATAGGCCAGATTTAATAGGAAGAACACTAAGAGGTAGCGAATCGAGGATGGGGCGGCCAAGGGGTCGCCCTATTTTTTTGGCGCGGAGGGATCTGGAGAGTTAGCAGCGTTGACGTCGAGGAACCAACGATGCGAACTGTCGCCCGGGGCGTAGCAATTGCCGTCAGGCGCGTACCCAGCGCAGTGACGAGCAAATTGTTTTTCACGGGGAGAGCGCACGAACTGCCAGATGGTGGCAAAAGGAATGCCGCTTTGCGAAGGAATGGGAAGGTTCGATAGCGAGGTGCAGCCTGGAGACGGCGGGCAAACATCGTTGTAGACCCAATAGAGTAAATCGCGTGTGCCCATGTGGGCGTGAATGTCATCGGCAGTGACGATGGTTACGCGAGCGCCTTCGTTTACAGGGGTCCCCGAGCAGTAGACGCCGGCGTGGAAGCCAACTTTCGCCAACGCGTCATACCAAGATTGAAGATAGGTGTGGTAGAGGTCGGGGAGACGGCCGCCCTCTTCAATGTCGAGAAAAATTACGGTGCCTTCAGGGAAGCCTTCCTGCTTGGCAATTTTGGCGGCGGTGTTGGCCTGAGATGTTCCGAAGCGAACAGCGTTCTGAGCGGACTCGATGTCGCGTGATTCTTTGGCGTTAAACAAAACCACAAAGCCAAAGCCCCGCGATTGAAGCAGAGAGCGTTTGCCGAGCCAGCTGCTTTGCGTTTCGCCCGGTGGCGGACTCAGCCAATAGCTGGTGAAGGAAAAGCTTTTGCGAAGAATTGGGAGGGCGTCATCGCCGGGATAGTCGTTACGATCAAAGCCGAGAAATGTGTTTGTGGAGGAAGGTGCTGCTTGCTGTGGAACAGCAAGAAACGGAAGTGCCCCGGCAAAAGAGAAAAGAGCCGCGAGAATGAATAAATGGAGCGGCGAACGCATGCAGAGACTGTAACAAAATCGAAGACAGAGTTGTTACGCGTCCATGTAGTGGGCGGCACCGTTGCCAAACGACCAGTTTTCCCAAGCGACTTCGACGAGACTGATTACCACGTCTTCGGGACGCAAACCGGGCGACGCGGAGAGAAGCTCGACAATGCGTTTGTAGAGCTTGCGTTTTTGCTGCGGCTTTCGCCCAGCGCTCAAAGTGATTTGAATGTAGACGATTTTGTCGGAGCGCTGGACGCCAAGATACTGAGGATCGTAGATGAGATCGGTGGCCGAGTGTTCGGCGATGACTTGAAAACGATCGTCGGGCGGAATGGCGAGAACATCGATCATGGCTTGGTGAACGGCGTCGCCGATGGATTTGCGGTATTGCGGAGACGTTCCGGTGCGAAGGTCGATGCGAACGAGAGGCATGGGTGGAGCTCCTTGTAGATAGTTCGATGCAGCGAAAAACCTTGCCGGCACACGAAGAGCGCCGCGGTTATCCTTCGCGGAGTTTGTGGCCAGAAAGATTGCCGAGACCGTCGTAGGCGGCGTATTTGTAGGTTTCGCTGAGCGTCGGATAGTTGAAGACTTGTTCGATGAATTCGTCGATGGTCAAGCCATTGTCGAGGACCATCATGCCAATATGGATGAGCTCGGTAGCGGATTCACCGATGAGGCTGACACCCAGAAGCTTCCGATCCGCGCGGGCGAAGATGAGTTTGAGCATGCCTGCGGTATCGCCAGTAATATGTCCACGGGCGTTGTTTTCATAGAGAGCGCGGCCTACGCAGTAATCAATTCCCTTCTCTTTGCAGGACTGTTCGGTCTCGCCAGCGGCGGAAATCTCCGGAATGGTGTAAATGCCCATGGGTAAGAGCGACGCGACGCGCTGTTTGTATTTCAGGCCGAATGCGTGGCAGGCGGCGACGCGACCTTGTTCCATGGAAGTGGAGGCCAGCGCGGGGAAACCAATGACATCGCCCGCGGCGTAGATGTGCGGAACAATGGTGCGATAATTTTCGTCGACGGCGATGTAGCCTTTATCGTTGATGGCCAGCCCGGCCTTTTCGAGAGCGAGACCATCGACAGCCGCGCGACGCCCTGCCGCGAAAAGGGCGGCGTCGGTGTCGAGTTTCTTGCCACTCTTCATGGAAAGGCACGCACCGGTGGGAGAATTCTCGACCTTGACGGGCCGTTCGTTAAACCAGAGATGCATGCCCATAGCAAGAAAACGATCACGAAGGCGATCGGAGATTTCCGAGTCGAGGAACGGGAGAAGCCGATCTCGGCCATCGACGAGCGTGACGTCCACGCCAAGGGCCGCGAAGATGGAGGCATATTCGCAACCGATAACGCCACCGCCAATAACGGCAAGACTTTTGGGAATGCGATCCATTTGTAGAAAAGTGTCGGAATCGAAGGTATGGACGTCATCGAAAGCGATTTCGGCAGGGCGGTTGGGTTTGGAGCCGGTGGAAATCAAGATGACTTCGCCGCGCAAACGCCGCGTGCCATGGGGAGTGGTAACAACGAGCGTGTGCGAATCTTCGAAGGCGGCTTGGCCGCGGATGAGCTCAATTTTGTGAAGTGCGAGATTTTTGAGGATGCGTTGGCGTTCCATCTCGACGACGGCACGCTCGTGATGCATGAAATCGTGGACGGTGAGATTTTCTTTCAGCGAGTAGTCAATTCCATAAAGGCCGCGCTGTTTCAGTCCGGAGAAGTAGAGGGCAGATTCGCGCAGAGTTTTGCTGGGGACAGTGCCGGTGTTGATACAGCTTCCGCCAACGCTGGACGAGCGCTCGATGACCGCGACACGTTTACCGAAATACGCAGCCTGGGCGCCGGCCTTTTCACCGGCTGGTCCACAACCGATAACCACAAGATCGAACGAATCGGGAGAGGTCACAAACTACCTCCGAGCGCAGGCGAATTCCATGGTGCAGCTATAGCGTGAGCTTGATTCTAGAAGAAGTGAAGAAGGGGAGACGAGAATAGTCGCACAAGTGTGCCGAATTGTGTCTTGCGCGGCCGTCGAGACTGTCAATGGCATGGATCACTTGCGCCGAACGCGGGTCTCTGATGAGATACAGCCATGAACTTGCCCCCTATTGTGCGGTGGGCGACGGGAATCCGCTGGCAGTGGAAAGTTTTCATACCGATTATCGGGGTGCTGTTATTGAGCCTCGTCGCGGTCGCGGCCCTGCTGCGCTCATTGCAGATTCCCGAGGTGGAATGGATCCTGATGGCGGGAGCGGCCTGCGCGATGCTGCTCTGCTTTGTGTTGCTGTCGGTGTTGCTGGTCTTAGTGGAGCAGCCGCTGGAAGAGTTAATGGATACGATTGCGCGAGTGCGACGCGGAGACCTGTCGGCACGAGTGGCCTTTGCAAAACGAGACGATGATATAGGACAACTGGGACGCCAATTCAACGAGATGATCGAACGGCTGGAAATGAACCGGGGAGAGATTGAAGAGTTGCACCGCCGCGAGATGGCCCGAGCCGAACATCTTGCATCGCTAGGGGAGCTGGCTGCGGGACTGGCGCACGAAATCCGTAATCCACTGGCGGGAATAGCGGGCGTAGTGGATGTAATGGGCAAAGAGCTACCAGCAAGCAGTCCCAGCCGGGCGGTAATGGGTGATGTGCAGAGTGAGATTTTGCACATTCAGGCCATTCTGAACGATCTACTGTCGTATGCTCGGCCGCGACCACCTGCATTTCACGCCGCGGACATTAACCTGACGCTGGAGCAAGCGGTGTTGCTGGCGCGGCAGCAAGTTATGACCAAGCCGGTGCAAGTATTGTTCGAATCCAACACATCGCTGCCGATGGTGGTACATGACCCCACGCTAATCCAGCAGGTGGTGCTGAACATTGTATTGAACGGAATTCAAGCCATCGCGAAAGAAGGTAGTGTGAAGGTGGGAGCACATCGCGAAGATGGGAATTTGGTGATAGAAATTTCGGATACCGGCAAAGGAATCGCGGAGGAATCGCTGCCGCGCATTTTCAAACCATTTTTCACCACACGAAACGAAGGCACGGGGCTGGGATTGTCTCTGGCTAACGGAATTGTGCAAGCCCACGGCGGCCGGATAGAAGTGAAGAGTTCCCAAGGGAAAGGTTCGCAATTCAAAATTCTGTTGCCGATCGAGCGTCCGCAGAAGAATACGCCCAAGGCGGCAGCTCAATGATAAAGTAAATGCATGCCGCAAAAGAAGATCCTGATCGTCGATGATGAGAAATTGGTGCGCTGGGCGCTTACGCAGAAGTGCGGCGAATTTGGGTATCAAACGCTAGAAGCGGAGTCTGGCGAAGAAGCCCTGAAGGCGCTGCAATCGGACACCGCCGATCTGGTGCTGCTCGACGTGCATCTGCCGGATTTGAGCGGCATCGAGGTGCTGGAGAAGCTGAAGGCATCCGGCGAGACACGCAACATCATCATGATGACCGCGGACCCGCAACTGGACGATGTGAAAGCGGCACTGCGCCTCGGGGCGTATGACTTCATCAGCAAGCCAATTAATTTCGAGGAATTAGACGTCACGCTGCAAAACGCACTGGAGGCGGGTGCGCTGCGTACCGAAGTGGAATCGTTGCGGGGAGAGGTACGAAGGCGAGCGGGTTATCACGATGTGATCGGAGTGTCGCGGAAAATCACAGAGTTAATGAAATTTGTGTACAAGGTGGCGGCCAGCGAGGCTACCACAATCCTGATTCAGGGCGAGAGCGGTACTGGCAAGGATTTGGTGGCCAAGGCCATTCACTATCGAAGTTCGCGGGGAGAGCGGCCGTTTGTGGCTATCAACTGTTCGGCCATTCCAGAGACATTGATAGAGGCAGAGCTCCTGGGGCACGAAAAGGGCGCGTTCACGGATGCCAAGGCCATGAAGAAGGGGCTTTTTGAAGTGGCGGACGGCGGGACG
This sequence comes from Candidatus Acidiferrum sp., assembly GCA_049691535.1. Classification (GTDB taxonomy): domain Bacteria; phylum Acidobacteriota; class Terriglobia; order Acidiferrales; family UBA7541; genus Acidiferrum. Next base: position 4,490 of record JBAVNY010000467.1, on the reverse strand, counting down.
CTGTTTTTAGACGAAATTGGAGAACTTTCACCGCTGCTGCAAGCCAAATTGCTGCGTGTTCTGGAAGATCAGGTCATTCGGCGGGTAGGGGGAGTGCGGGACATCCAGGTGGATGTGCGGGTAATCGCGGCGTCCAACCGGGATTTGGAACGCGAAGTTCGGGAGGGGCGATTCCGGCAGGACCTGTATTACAGATTGGCAATCATTTCCATCTTTTTGCCGGCGCTACGCGAGATAAAAGAGGATATCTTGCCGCTAGTGGACTTCTTCCTGGCGCATTACAACAAGAAGTTCAGGAAGTCGGTGCAAGGATTGAACGAAGAGACCCGGCGACTATTGATGAACTACGACTGGCCGGGAAACGTCCGCGAACTGAAGAACGCACTGGAACGGGCGATGATATTGGAGGAGGGAAATCAGTTGAAGGCTGACGATTTGCCTTTCTCGGTAGCCAGCGGGCGAAGCGGGACAGTGAATGCAGAGAACCAAGCCTCTACCGCAGCCATGGATTCACCGCCAGCAATTGGAAAGCGTCGCTTGCCACCCCTATCTATTCCCGAAGGCGGAACGTCGCTGGAGGACGTGGAGCACGCTCTGGTGGAATTGGCGTTGCAGCAGTCGCACGGAAACCAAATCCGTGCAGCCAAGTTGCTGAACATCAGCCGCGACGCACTGCGCTACAAGATGAAGAAATTCGGATTGGCTCATACCGAAGAAGAGCCCGCCGAGTCTGCTAGTTAGCTCTCAAAGTATCATTCACGGCAACCAGCTCAGCGATCATAGGAGTGCGTGAGAAAACGCGCGCCAGAGAGTGAAATCCCGCACCGGTGCGGAGCGAACCGAATCGGGACTACACGAAGTCCTGTATTTGCAAGCAGTTGCGTTTTCCTCAAGGCAACACCAAACGGAGACAAAGATGCATTTAGGTACAGAGTTCAGCAATTAGGCAATGGAGCGATTGTCGAAAAGCTGATCAGTGGGCGTTCCTTTTCCGACGGTCGGGCTCGCGGTGAAGGCTCGAAAGGATACGTCGTGATAAGGGACGCCCGCATAAAAAGTTTGGAAGAGTTTGGCAGCGGCCAGCGAAGTACAGAGCAAAGTGTCGGAATGCTCGACCGCGAAACCCCAATGAGGGGCAAATAATTTAGCTGGCCGCTGTCTTTATTTTTGGAGCCTTTTCCCCCCTGCGTTGAATATTCGAGCTGAAGCCCCTCCTGTTGTACTTGCCCCACATCTTAGGTGATTCGACGCAGATTCTGCGGCAGTTTGCTCAGAAAACGACCAAGGCTGCAAAAAAGCCTGCTAAGGCGCTTATTTGCAAGCAATAAGCAGTGTGCTTGTTGGTACGGAACGTGCAGCCTCTCTATTGAATACACAAGGATGAAACGAGCGTGGCGGGGAAAATGAAGTTTGAGGAGGGAATATGTTGAAAACTCTGGAGCCGCAAAAGATCAAAGCGGATGTAAACAGACGAGTGTCGTTGACGAAGATTCTGGTGACCACTGATTTCTCGGAAGTGTCGGATCGTGCGTTGGATTACGCGCTGTCGCTGGCAAGGCGCTACGACGCGCGCATTTATCTGGCACATGTGATCACGCCGGATCCCTTTCAATTCGCGGAGCCGCAACTGGCACAAGCGACCTATGAAAAGGTGCGACAAGCGGCAGAAGAGGGGATCACGGACATTTTGATATCGGGGAAACTTCGCGGAGTTCCGCACGAAGTTTTGATGGACGAAGGAAACGTTTGGCCAACGTTGGAAAAGATGATGGTTGACCACGAGATCGACCTGGTGGTCACTGGGACGCACGGGCGAGGCAAAGTGCAGAAGCTGCTTATCGGTTCCGTAGCCGAGGAAATTTTCCGGCAGGCGGACTGCGCCGTGTTGACGGTGGGGCCAGCGGTGAAGGCTGATACAACCAAGGAGATCGAACTGAGTAACATTCTGTTTGCGACTGATTTTGGACCGGGCGCGGAAAAGGCTGCAGCCTATGCATTTTCCCTGGCGCAGGAGCATGGCGCACGCTTAACTTTGCTTCATGTCATCGAGAGCGCCGCGGCGTATACCGAAGAGAGCGTCGCGCGTCAGAAAGAAATCAACATCGTTCGAATGAAGCAGTTGATGCCGGCGGGCAGCGAGAATTGGTGCAAGGCGGAGTTCCGCGTGACGTTTGGGTCTGCGGTGGAAGAAATCTTGATCGCCGCCAAAGAATGCAGTGCGGGCCTGTTGGTGATGGGAGCCAAGCCGCGGAAGAGCCTGGCTGGTCATGTGCCTCTAACGATTGCGTATAACGTGGTGACCAAGGCCACCTGCCCGGTATTGACCACGCGCGGATGAATTTAGCCGAGGAGCGGAATCCGGTCAGCCGAGATCCGCATCCTCACTGATAAAGGCGGTGCTGAGTCCTCCCCCAGCCAACCGGCACCGCCTTTTCTTTTGCTGACACCCCGCCAAATCAAAAGCCTCGTCTTATCTCCTTCGAATACAGGTTGATTCAGACTTGCTCAATCTGTCTGTGCTCGCGCGCTGGCTCGACATCTTCACGGTATGGGGTGTGTTGCGTCGTCGGCTTGTGGAACCAGACGTTCGTAGGCGGTATTGGGAATTCGTGATTGCCAATGACCGGTGAGTCTGGCGACGCTTACGGCGCCCAAGAACAAGAATGCGATCGCCGCAGCCATGGTCCAGGCAGGAATTTCTTTGCGGACTGATTTCAGCCCTGGGAGACTGGGGAGACTCATGGTGAGGGCACCCTCAGCTGGGCACGCGGCTACGCATTCGACGCAACCGGTACATTCGATGGAACGAATCGCTATGAGTTTATCGACTGGTAGGTTAGAAGGGCAAGCCTTGGCGCACTTCGCACAATCAATGCAGGTTTCCGGAGTGCGACGGATGCGGGCCGGGCTGAAGAAAGCGGCAATCCCTAACAGGGCGCCATAGGGGCACAGGAAGCGGCACCAGAAATTTTGAATGAAGAGTGAGGCGACCGCAAAGGATCCGAGAACGATTAGGCCGGTCTCACCGATGTGACGGAAGAAGTTGAGCATTTTGACGTCGGCAATCAGGCCATACGGGCTTTGCATAAAATCGCGAATACTTGCAGGCGACATGGTGTAAACGGCCCAGACAAAGAATGCGAGTAAGAGATACTTCAGACTACGCAGTGGAAGGTCTATCCAGCGCGGCAGATGAAAGTTGCGGTGGAACAGTTCTCGACCGAGGCGCCACAAGTATTCGGAAACAGTGCCCACTGGGCAAAGCCAACTGCAGAACGATTTGCGAAGTAGAAAAGCGATGGCGAGGAAAGAGAGTAAAAGAAACATAGCGGCGGGATGCACTTCTGGGATATGACCGGTCGCCAGCCAATACTTCAGGTTCATGAGACCGGCAATGGGGAGCCAGCCTTCGACACCTGCCGGGCGCTCAAGGGAGTAAGCAGCAGAGCTGGATTCGAATTGGCGCACCCAGAAGTAAAATATGGCGCCGAGTACAAGATTAAGAGCTAAGAACGAAGCTTGAAAGGCGCGCCGGTACAGCTGGGAATGATCTTGCTGAAGGCGCCGGAGCAGCTTTTTCTTTGGGGTTGAGGAATTGACCGGGGAGCCGGAATGACCAGGCTTGTGATTACCGTCGGCGCCAAGCTGAGAAGAATGATCCATAGAGTGGCTGATTACAGCCTAAAGGCTACGCGTCACAAAACAATGTGACTTAAGTCACGCAGCAATTAGCGGTGCAGAACTCACTTGTGGCGAGACGGGAGGGGATTTGAGTTGTCGACTGCGTCTGTGACATTGAGGCGCGGGGATACGGACGCGACGGCTAACCTGACGAGAGGCAGGCTGGAGAGGACGGGGAATGCTGAGTAGAACCATTACTTTTGTTCTTGAGGAGAAGGTGCAAGGGGCGGTGGGCAGGACGGAACATTTGGTTTCGCTAGTTCCCGCCGACCGGCTGAACTGGCGACCCGACCCTGCCAACGAAGAAATTTGCGAAGTGATTGATCTTGGGCACTTGCTTGGGCATTTACTGGATTGCATGGCTGGCTTTTGTGCGGCGTTTCTAGCAGCGTATCCGAAAGAGCTCGCTGAGTTTGTGAAGCTCAAATCGGCGCGGGTAAATCACTTCTGCACACCGCGCGAGTGGAAAGAAAGAATTGGCATTTATAAAGAAGGAATCGCGAAGGGATTTCAGCTATGCACCGATGAAGATTTGAAGAGGCCCATCGCGACCATTTTTATGCCAAAAGGAGAAGTGCTGGGAAGCATTTTGCTGAACAACCTGGAGCACGTACTGAATCACAAATATCAATTGTTTTTCTATTTGCGGCTACTGGGAGTGTTTGTGGGAACGGAAGATCTCTACGATCTCAAAAAAGCCCCCCGGTGAAGAGCCGCGAAGATTGAAGCGAACACAATGACTCCTCAATCCGTGGTCCGTGGATGATTCGGCGCAGCCGTGAAGAAGTTAAAAATGGTGCCCGGGGTGG
>JBAVNY010000466.1:0-3102 GCA_049691535.1 Candidatus Acidiferrum sp. | reverse complement strand
GCCACTCTCCACACCGGCGATTGAGATAAGATTCGTCTGCATGGAGGCGCTCGTGATCCTGAAAATCACTATCGTGATCGCTATTCTTATCGCGGCCCTACTCGCCTTTGCCGCCACCAAGCCAAATACCTTCCGCATCCAGCGCTCGATCACCATCAATGCTGCCCCGGAGAAAATCTTTTCGCTCATCAACGACTTCCACAATTGGCCGGCTTGGGCACCTCAAGATAAAGAGGATCCCACCATGGCCCGGACCTACAGCGGTTCCTCGGAGGGCAAGGACGCCGTCTCCTACTGGGATAGCACCGGCCGCTCTGGCAAAGGCCGTATGACCATCGCCGAATCCATCCCGTACACGCGCATTTCCATCAACGTAGATTTCCTGAAGCCGTTTACGGCACATAATCTCAATGAGTTCGCCCTCGGGCCGGCCGGCTCCTCCACCAAGGTCACGTGGACCATGAATGGCCAAAATCTCTACCTCATGAAAGTTATGAGCGTCTTCACCAACATGGACCGCCAAATGGGCAAGCACTTCGAAGCCGGCCTCGACAATCTCAAGTCCGTCGCCGAACGCTAACCCTGGCTCGACCCTCGGAACCCACTGAGGAAATTATTTTCCCACCTGGGGGCGACTCCGTTGTTCCGCTAGCACTTGAAGTGATAAAACAAATGGGTGCTCTTACGCGGCTATATACGGACCTTCGTTTTCTACGACGTCGGCGAGGCCTTCGAATTAGACAAGCTCCGCAACCTGCTCGGCTCCCGGGGCGGAGCCACCAAAGGCGATTTCCCCCGCCGCACTCCCGACTATGTGCGTTTCGAAAACCCCCCGATTGCCGAGCCCCATGAACCCTTGACCCTCCGCACTGGAGAGCACGTAATCTACTCCATCAAGTACTACGAATACGCCATCGTCGAAGTGCAGCTCGAGGTAGCCTTTGAAGGGTCCTGGGAAGCGCTGCTGGAGCAGGCCTCGCGTTGGATGGACGCCACTGATATCGAACCGGAAACACGCGCCTTTGTAACTACCCACTTAAAGAAGATAGCTCCGGCGATCATCAAGCCCAGAGAAGACTGGCTTCAGGAAAACTATTTGGTGTTCGCGCTTCACGAAATTCTCGACCAGTCCGGAAAGCCTCTGACTGCCGACGAACTCCTCTCCGGGCATGGCGAGCAAATTGCCCAACTCATCCGCGGCGAACAAAATCCACTTTCGCGCACCACCACGGAACGCATCTTGCAAGGCAGTCTGTCTTACTACCCGAATGATCTGCTGGTGGTTGGCTCTTCCGCAGCGATGGTATACGACCGCCCGGAAGAAGCCGTGTGGACCATTCAAATTCTCGAATACGCGAAAATGCAATTACTCGAATTTCGCTATTACGACAATTACATGACTCGCGTGCTCTCGGACGTCTACAACACCTTAGATCGTAAGCAAAGTGTGCTGCTCCGGCCTTGGGCTCTCCCCCGCGAGGCCAATCGCCTCAACGCCATTCGTCTCGACGTTATGGAACTGACCGAACGCATCGACAGCGCAATTAAATTTGTTAGCGAAGCGTTTTACGTTCTGGTGTATCGCTTGGCCGCTTCCCGCGAGGGCGTGCCCGAGTATCGCGACCTGGTAGAAAGTAAATTACAAACCGCCCGGGAACTTTACGACTTCATGGTCGGCCAGTTCAACGAAGCGCGCCTCTTCGTGTTAGAAGCCGCCATCACCGTTCTCTGCCTTCTCGACGTGCTGCTCCTACTACGTGGCCGGTAGCAAGAAACTAATGTCGTGTTTTTGCTTCCGCTTCTGCTGAAGCTCTCTTCTAAAGGCTAAAGGTGAATCCAATTCAATAAAATTAGCGCCAGCGTGCTGCTGCCGACGATGATCCACAGCGTAAGGCCCTGCAGGAGGGGACGAACGCCCACACTCCTCAACGTTTCTCGATTCAAGCTGGCGCCAATCAAGAACAGAGTTACCGTCAGTCCGATCTTGCCTAGATGATTGAAGGCCCCGAACACAGAGTTGAACGATGGCAGTAATGTGTTCAGCAAAGCCGCGAAACAGAAAAACAAAATAAACCACGGCCACTGAATGCGTGCTTTGCTCTTAAGCGCAACCGCGGTCACCACCGACAGGGGCACGATCCACAGCGCCCGCGCCAATTTAATCGTCATCCCCACAGCCAGAGCCGTAGGCCCATACTTTGCCGTCGCCCCCACAACCGAACTGGTGTCATGAATCGCCAATGCCGACCATAGCCCGAACTGCGTTTGGCTCATGTGTAATGCTAGCCCGATCAGCGGAAAAATCAGCAGCGCCACCGAATTCAGAATGAATACCGCACCCAGCGACACCGCCATTTCCTCTTCGTTGGCCTGCGCGATCGGGCCAATCGCAGCAATAGCGCTTCCTCCGCAAATCGCTGTACCCGCGCTGATCAAAAAGGACGGCTTCTGCGAAACACGAATCACGTAGCCCAATCCCAGACCCAGCAACATCGCCGCCGTGATACTGAGCGCCGTGTACCCAAACCCCGATCGTCCCGCCTGCAGCACTTCATGCAGATTCATGCCGAAGCCCAGCGCCACCACGGATGCCTGCAATAAGAATTTCGATAGCGCCTTGCTCTCTCCCGGAAATGGATGCACCGCGGTGAGTCCATAAATCAGGCCACCCAGCAGGGCGAAAGGAGGGGAAACAAAGCCGCTGGCCGCCAGAATTACGGCCACGAAAAAGAGATTCTTGCCCATGCAAGAGTGTTGCAGGACAGTCAGACCCAGGTCCAAGCAGCAATCCTAATCGCCGATTAGCAAGACTTATCGGCTCGACGCACGCTGGCCTCCCGTTTTTCGCATGCTCCCCGAGAGCAAGCGCGCGCGCTGCAATGCAAAATTCCTAAATGCACCCACCGGTCCCTGCGGCTCGGGCCCAGTACACAATACCAACGAAAAGCTTCGCACCACACGTACGCCCGCAACATCCACCACCTTCAATGCTCCCAGTTCCAGCTCTTTCGAAATCGCCCATCGCGACACGAAGCCCACACCCAGTCCCGCTTCCACCGCGGACTTGATCGCCTCGGTGGAATCAAGATTCATCACGTGATG
>JBAVNY010000465.1:0-2008 GCA_049691535.1 Candidatus Acidiferrum sp. | reverse complement strand
CCCCGGGCACAATGCCGACATTCAGGCGGTGAAACTCTCCGGCGGCGGCAAGACCCTGGTCTTTGTTGCGGATTTGTTGCCGACGCGTCACCATTGTTCGTTGCCCTGGATCATGGCCTACGATCTGTATCCGCTGCAGACGCTGGAAACCAAGCGGGCGTGGGTTCCGCGCATCGTCAACGAAGGGTGGATTGTCGTGTTCGGGCACGATCCAGAGGTTGCCGCCACACTCCACGAACGCGATGGCAAGATCGAGGTCGAGCCAGTCGATCTGAACCAGTAACCGTAATCGTATTTCCCAGGAGAGAAGCAGATGGCCAAGTCGCAAAAGGCGAAAGGGAAGCGTGCGCAAGGGAAAGCAGCCGTCGCCGACATCGGCATCATCGGCGGCAGCGGCCTCTATGCGATGAGTGGACTGACGGATTGGCACGAGATAGGCGTCAAAACTCCGTTTGGTGACCCTTCGGATGTCTTTGTCGTCGGCACACTGGAAGGGAAGCGCGTAGCCTTTCTGGCCCGTCACGGCCGCGGACATCGCCTCTTACCCAGCGAATTGAATTTTCGCGCCAACATTTACGCCATGAAGCTGCTTGGCGTGCAGCGCATCATTTCGGTAAGCGCCGTAGGCTCCCTGCAGGAAAATTTGCGCCCCGGCGAATTCCTGGTACCGGATCAATTTTTCGACCGCACCAAAGGCCGCATCTCAACCTTTTTTGGCAATGGCCTGGTCGCGCACGTCACTTTCGACAAGCCAACCTGCGGCCAATTGTCGGCCGTCCTGGCAGATGCATGCGTCTCCACCGCCGTGCCCATCCATCGCAAAGGCACCTACATCTGCATGGAAGGGCCGCAATTCTCCACACTGGCTGAAGCCCATTTCCATCGCGCCATGAAATTCGACGTGATAGGCATGACCAACGTCAACGAAGCCAAGCTCGCCCGCGAAGCGGAAATTTGCTACGCCACCATCGCTATGATTACCGACTACGATTGCTGGCATCCTGAGCATGAATCCGTGACTGCGTCGACGATCATCGCCACGCTGAATCAGAACGCCGTCAACGCCCAGAACGTTTTGCGCGAAGCGGTAAGAACCATGCCCGCCGAGCGTAAATGCAAGTGTGGCTCGGCACTGCAGCACGCGCTCATCACCAATTTCAAGATTGTCCCGGCTAAAACGAAAAAGAATCTTGCTGCCATCATTGGCAAATACCTATAAGAGGAGAAACTGTGTCGCTACTCGTCGTCGGTTCGGTTGCGTATGATGCGTTGGAGAGTCCCTATGGAAAGGTAGAGCGTACGCTGGGCGGAGCTGCCACGTACTTTGCAGTGGCCGCCAGTTTCTTCACGCACGTGAATCTGGTGGCTGTGGTCGGCGACGATTTTCACGCCAAAGACGAAGCCGTTCTTCGTAAACGCAACATTGATATCGAAGGCATGGAGCGTACTGCCGGTAAATGCTTCTTCTGGTCAGGTCGCTACACGGAAAATCTGAACGATCGCGTCACCCTGGCCACCGACCTGAACGTGTTCGCTGACTTCAAACCGCGCCTGCCCGAAAAGTATCGTAACGCCAAGTACGTTTTCCTTGCCAACATCGCCCCAGACTTGCAACGCGACGTGCTGCAGCAGGTCAAAGGCCGCCCGAAGCTTGCCGCGATGGACACCATGAATTACTGGATTGAACGCACCAACGCAGAACTGCGCGAGACGCTGAAGCACGTCGACATCCTGATGATCAACGATTCGGAGACCCGCCAACTGTCCAGCGAACACAATTTGCTGCGCGCCGCGAAACACATCTTCAAGATGGGTCCCTCTACGCTGGTGGTGAAGCGCGGCGAATATGGCGCGATGATGGTGGATAAGCACGGCGTCTTCTGCGTGCCGGCGTTTCCGCTGGAAGAGCCGCATGATCCGACTGGCGCGGGCGATAGCTTTGCCGGCGGTTTTATGGGCTACTTGGCCAGCGCTGGGAGCAAATCGGATGCCGCGCTGCGACGCGCCA
>JBAVNY010000464.1:0-11551 GCA_049691535.1 Candidatus Acidiferrum sp. | reverse complement strand
CTACATGATGACGTCGGCGATAAAGGCCAATCACTTGAGCCACATGCGCACGGCCGACTGGCGTTTGCACTCGCTTTATGGTTCGGATTAGTCTAAAGGTTGTTCCTGCCCGAGACTCTATTCTCGTCGGAGCCCTATGGCAACTTCCTCCACCCGTGCAGTGGTCCCCACTGCACAAAAGACCGCGCTCGTAGTTGCTTCCGGAAGCGATAGCGATGCATTGCTTCTGAGTATTTTGACCACCGATGGTTGGAATATTCAACGCGCCGTTGACAATCAAGAAGTCCTCGCCCTCGCCAGGACAAATCCGTTCGACTTAATTATCACTTCTGGGAAAACCTCCGGTGCCGAAGATGTTGAACTTCTTCGCAAAATCAGAAGCGTTCGCCCTCACGTCCGTCTGATTATTCTCACCGATGAATGGACTCCCGGAGACGTTATGGCTGCTATGCGTGAAGGCGCCTTCAGTTACTTCGCGGCTCCGTTCGAAGCTCCTGCGCTCACCGCATTGCTGCGTGCGGCCATGGACGAGCCCTGTTGGGACGACGGCATTGAAATCCTTTCCGCCACGCCCAACTGGGTTCGCTTGACGGCCAGATGCGACCTACTAACCGCAGATCGCCTGGTTCAATTCCTGCAGGGAGTCGGAGACATTCCCCAAGCTCAGAAAGCTGAGGTCATAACCGCATTCCGGGAAATTCTGGTCAACGCCATGGAACATGGCGCGAATTTCGATCCCAGCCAGCACGTGGAAATCTCCTTCATTCGTTCTCGTCGTGCCATAGCCTGCCGCGTCAAGGATCCCGGCCAGGGGTTCTCGCTCGAAGAGCTTCGCCACGCAGCCATCGTCAACTCACCCGAGGATTTGTTAAGCCACATGGCGGTTCGTGAAGAGCAGGGGTTGCGGCCAGGGGGCTTTGGTATGCTGCTGGCAAAAAAACTCGTAGATGATCTGATCTACAACGAGAAGGGTAACGAGGTGGTCCTCGTCAAATATCTTGATCCAATTGCCTAGTGCTCTGCGCCAGGCGGAACCTCGCAGCGACAATAACTCAATTCATGCCGGGTTGCGGGCATCTGGGTTGCGCAGAGAATTCAGTTGACCAGCCTGCGGGATTTGACCTCCAATTGGAACCGCACTAAGCTGCACCGGGCGCTAGCAAATGCCGAAGAATCCTCCTACTCGCTACTTCGAAATTGGCTGCCGAATTCCCAAGGAATATTTCTGGGTGATCGGTTGGGGAGACAGCGATGTCGGTATCGAAACCGGATCGTATGACGCGGCCCTGCACATGGCCGGCATCGAGAATTACAACGTCATGCTTTACACCTCCGTGCTCCCGCCGGAGACAGTCGAACTTCCGCACTTACCCAAAATCCACCATGGGTCGGTGCTAGAAGCAATCATCGCGATTCAGCACACCAATAAGCCGGGAACACGAATCACGGCTGGCCTGCTTTTGGCCAAGGTTCATCGCAATGCAGACGGCTCGTACTTGGGCAGTTTTGCGTGTGAGTATGCTGGCAACGGATCGGTCGAAGAAGCGGAAACCAATCTACGCCAAGCGATGCAGCAACTTTTCGCGCGGCGTTACCAGACCAGGCACTACAAACTTGAGTTTGGGAAATCGGTCGTTCGCACCTTCACGCCGGAAAAATCCTTTGGGACCATTCTTGTCGGCATCGGTTTCGCCAGTTACCTGGTGCCCGTACTAAACTCCGAAGTCGTGGTAGTTCCTTCCCACAAAGACAAATCTCACGTGAACTATGTGACCAAATGAACGGGCCATCATTACTATCCTGCGTCGTAGAGTGATTGGATGCATCGGCCGGCGAACAGCTAGCTAATCTTTCTAGGCCAAGCGCTCTCCGTTGACCTTATACATTCAAACTAATCGGGAGTTGGCAGCGAACGCACACCGTTTTGACTGTCAGCCAAAAGCCCAAGCAGGCTATGCCACGATATGGGTGATGAAGAAACAAACGGTCGTCGCGCTTGTCCTGCTGTTACTGATTCCCGTGATCACGGTGCTGGGGGGATTGCTGTTCAGCCTGATCAATCCCGAAATTGCGGCAGGCCATCCAAATTATGCGCGGAACTACCAGCTCCTCAACCTCGTGAAGCACATGTCACTGTTGGCATCGGGCGTGGTTGTAGTGATCTTGTGGTTGCTAGCGTGTTTTCTGGTGATTCGGTCCAAGCAGCGATCCTTGTGGTGGTTGTTTTTCGCGGCATTGGGGCCGCTCGGGTTCGCCATTCTGGCGACGCTGAACGACAAAGCGCCTGGGGAAATCGACCGGTATGCATCGTTCGTGCGTAGCCTGAACAGGTTTGTGCGCGTCGGCTACGAAGTGTGCCTTTTTCTAATCATATGGGAGCTTTCCTATCAGGCCATGGTTCTCAAGCGCAACCTGATGATCATGGGCGAGTCTGTCACCACTGGAATATCGACCACGCAGATCATCGATACCCAGAATGCCTCGTCTGGAATGTGGGCCTTCGGCGAAGGGATCGAAGTGATGTACCTGGTGGTTCTTCTCTATCTGCTTTGGCCTATCGTATTCAACATCGTGGGTCGTGTCGCAGCGACTATGGCATCACCCAAGGCACGCTGATCCTCGAACCGCTCCGCACGACTGTATGGAAGCAGTCTCACGGAGCTTTTGGTTGTGGCGATTGCGGTTGCTGTTTTTTTGCTGCAGCTTCGGCATCCGTGATTGCTTTACGGAATTCTTGGACTGCGTTCACATTTGGCGCCCGCAGAGCATTCTTGGCCCGGTATGCCCAGATTGAAACGCTGTGCGACTTGAAGGTATCTCCGCCCAAATAAACCAGGAAACTGTCCTCCGATGGACCGACTTCCACGCCTTGTTGCGCCCTGCCGTTGGACGGCGATGAATCGGGATTATAGGAACCATCTGCTGGTTGTCCCTGTTTTGCGCCGATTCGTATCTGGCTATCAGTTGTTTGAACGGTGACAGGCCGATTGTCAACTGGGCCACCGCCTAGCGTGGGAGTGGCGGCTTTTTCCGTTCCCTTTTTAACGGCGATCACGATGTCGGCGCTCGATGTTTCTTGCACCAAGCGAAAGCGTCCCCAGCTCATCAGAGCCTTCTCAACATCTTCACGTGCGTTACGATTTGCTGTGGGGTCATTCATCGGCTCGCCCGCGTCAGGCTCAATTATGACGACAACAGTTTGGGCCTTGAGCAAAACTTCCGGCAAAGCAGGCTTCTCTTTTTTCTTAGAGAAAATCGCAAATGGCAGGAAAAAATAGAGCAACGCCACGAGAATACAAAATTTGCGCGTCACGCGAGTCCCCTATCTGCTGGAGGGCTTAATTATATGCCCATAAACACGGAGGACAAAGCTGTGGTTCACTCGTAGACAGGTCAGACAAGACGCTGATGAATCCGGTTGTTTACATCCAGTCCAATGTAATACATAGGTTCCAAAAAGCTTAAACAAGTCCAAGTCCAACTCCAAATTCTCCAACTCCATGCTCTGCTCAGCAAGGGTGGCACGATGTCCGGGAATCCCTGATAGGCGGGAGCCTTCATTGAACGTGTAGTCGACAACCCGGGACTAACCGCCTGGGTCCTGGTAAGCGCGCAAACCGTCCACTTAAAGTTCTAGAACTTGACTTGTTTCGGGTTCCGACTTAGCGGGTGCCATAGCTAATTTGGGAATTACCGTCACGTCCTTTTCAGCCGACGGGCATCAAATAAAACGACATCATCTGGTACAAGATTGCGAAGCGCCTTGCAGATCGGTTCACGTCGTGTTGGGCGACCTGCGGGTTACGGCAAGAGAGAGGGAGGCACACACGACACGTCAACTACTCATTTCGCGCAATGGCTCAGGACCAACGCGAAGTCACTTAGGGTAAACGCGCCTAGTAAGTTCGGCGACGAGGACGGTATGGGTTGTCGATATCCTGATAGAAGTGCCAGTCGAGTTTCCGGGCGATGGGTGGAATTGGAGGTTTAAAGATGAATACGACTCGACGGGACTTTCTCAAAGTCGGTGCGGGTGCGGTAGCCGCGACATCGGGCGTCTCAGGAACCTCGAAGGAAATCTCTTCCTCTACACCATCAGGGGAACGAACAGCGGCGCCGGCAGGGCAGGCGGAAGACATGATTTATCGCAAATTTGGAAGCACGGATGTGCACATTTCCGCTATCGGAGTGGGCGGTCATCATCTCGGCGATGTGCCGACCTTGGATGAGGCGGTGCAACTCGTTCACGAGGCCATAGATGCAGGCGTTACTTTCTTCGACAACGCTTGGGAGTATTACAACGGCAAGACTGAGACCATCTTGGGCAGGGCCCTCCGGGACGGACGCCGCGACAAAGTGTTCCTGATGACCAAGGTCTGCACTCATGGGCGAAGCGGCAAATTAGCAATGCAGATGCTCGAAGACTCGCTGCGGCGATATCAAACCGATCATCTGGACCTCTGGCAGATCCATGGCATCGTCTACGACAACGACCCAGAGTTGGCCTACGCGAAAGGTGGCGTCCTGGAAGCATTTGACCAAGCGAAAAAAGAAGGCAAGGTCAGATTCGTCGGCTTCACCGGTCACAAGGACCCTGCATTTCACCTGAAGATGCTGGAACTCGGTTATCCGTTCGACTCCGTGCAGATGCCGCTGAATCCCTTCGACGCCAACTTCCACAGCTTTGAGAAGCAGGTATTGCCCGAGGTCAATCGGCGAGGCATGGCGGCTCTGGGCATGAAGAGCATGGGCGGTACGGCTTGGGGAATAAAAGCCGGCGTTGTCCAGGCTGAGGAGATGTTGCGTTACGCGATGAGCCTGCCTGTCGCGACCACAATTTGCGGCACGGACTCGCTCGACGTGCTGCACCAGAACTTGCGCGTCGTGCGCGGCTTTCAGCCGATGACTCCGAGCGAGATGGACGCCTTGCGAGCTCGCTGCGCGCCGATGGCGGCCGACGGCCGCTTCGAGCCGTACAAGGTATCGCTGCGATACGACAACCCGATGACCCGTATGCCTCACGGGTTCCCCTTCGACCACACGCAAAGAGAAGTCACAGAGATGTTGGATAAGGCAGACGGCCCTTGGTTGGTGCCAGAGAGTACGCCGGAGACGTCGAGGAGATGAAGAATGGCAGATCAACGTCGACACAACGAGCAATCCCAAGTAACTCCCGAGATCGAGCGGCGGTCCTTCATACAAGCAGGCCTGGCGTCCGCAGGGACGGCACTTGCGGCTTCAGCTTTGCACAGCCAAGTCGCATCGGCTGCACCTCCGCCGCAAATGAGCAACGGTGATGAAAAGATTCCTCGCAGGCCGCTCGGAAAAACCGGCCAACAAGTTTCGATCATCGGTCTAGGTGGATACCATCTGGGGACGGTGCAATCGCGCGAGCTTGCTGTGCGCCTGGTTCAGGAGGCAGTGGACTTTGGGGTCACCTTTTTCGACAACGCGTGGGAATACAACGACCACCGCAGCGAAGAATGGATGGGGCTTGGATTACAGGGAAGGCGCGACAAGGTTTTCTTGATGAGCAAGGTTTGCACCCACGGCCGAGATAAGAATGTGGCCATGCAACAATTGGAGGAGTCCCTGAAGCGGTTGGGTACCGACCATTTGGACCTATGGCAGATTCACGAGGTCATCTACGAGAATGACCCGGACCTGCATTTCGCAAAAGGTGGCGTCGTCGAAGCTCTGGATGAAGCGAAAAAGCAGGGCAAGGTTCGTTTTGTTGGTTTCACTGGCCATAAGAGCCCGGCGATCCATCTCAAAATGCTAGCGCACGATTACCCATTCGACGCGGTCCAAATGCCGCTGAACTGTTTTGACGCGACCTATCGTAGCTTCGAGCAGCAGGTGCTGCCGGAGCTTCAGCGCCGCGGCATTGCAGCTCTGGGCATGAAGAGTCTGGGAGGCGACGGTCAGCCGATCCTATACGGCGTCGTCAGGGCGGAAGAGGCGCTGCGCTACGCGATGAGTCTGCCCGTGGCCACCACAATTTGTGGTATCGACTCGCTGGACGTGTTGCGTCAGAATGTGGGAATTGCGCGTGCCTTCAAACCGCTGTCGCCGCAAGAGATGCAGGCGCTCCGCGAGCGATGCAGACCTTCTTCGGGTGATGGCCATCTGGAGCTGTTCAAAACGACAAAAAAATACGACGGCAAAGTTGGGCGAGAGCAGCATGGTTATCCGCCGCCGGAACAACTCCCGCTCTGAGGGCGGTCCGATCACTAATTCTACCGAAGCCTAGCCCAGATGTTTACTTCTTACGATTCCGATGGGAGCTCTTTAACTTGGGGCTCTTCGAGCCGAGTACCGACACCTCGCGTCCGCCTTTTGTCCCACGTGAGAGTAGGCTCGTCCGCCGCCGGAATCGAAGGTGGCACGCTGTTAGTGCTAACCTCCGCCCAGCAGAAGGCCCAAAGTTCCGGTTAAAAACAAAACGTTAGAACTTGAAGTGCGGAGGAAATGAAGCCATGACGAAACAGCGAATTAGTGTGGCGGTTGTGTGCTTGCTGCTGGCAGTTGCGGGGGTGGCGCAGACACCGCCTACGAAGCAGATGGGAGTCGAAAAAAAGAGTGGGGGCGCAGCTCGCGGCGCGGTGGTGATGCCAGGCTCGGAGCAATGGATGGACATACCCGCGCCAGCGCTGGTAGGGACTCCGTCGGTGGAGATGGGCGGAACGGTAAAGATTGCAATCCTGCAGGGCGACCCAATGGCGGCTGGCCGTCCATACACGCTTCGGCTTTCCTGCACCGATGGGACAAAGATCGCGCCCCACTGGCATCCGGAAACGGAAAATGTGACGGTGATTAAAGGTACATTTCTCCTGGGAATGGGTGCGAAGTGGGATGACTCCGCGATGAAAGAAATCCCCGTGGGCGGCTTCGCGTCCGCGCCTTCGCAAATGCTGCACTATGCCCAGTGCAAGGGGGATGGCGTACTGCAGGTGAATGGAATTGGGCCTTTTGTGGTGAATTTCGTTGCGCCGGATGACCCGGGACCTGCGAAGAAGATGAATTAATTCTTCTCCCGGCGAGCCAGTCCGGCTGCTCGCCAAACTAGAAGCGACTCCCGTCAGGATCAAATTTCTTCTGAGGCTCGCTATGCTGCGTCCTTCCACGCTCGGATTTTCCAGAACGGGTAACCGCAGAGCGACGCCGATGCCAGCAAAAAGAGCAGCGCGAGAAGTGACACTCCTGGGACTATGGGCCAACGGCCTTCTACACAATCCATAACCGCGTCGAGCAATTGCACCATCGCGACCAGCAGAAGGAAGCTGTTCAGTGCCCGTTTTGCGCCCGCAGCAAGGGCGATCAGCAGCGCGATGGCCAACGATAAATTACGAGATGCAAGATAGCCAGCGTAGATGTGCACCGCGCCATTAATTTCGTCGTGGGTCGCAGCGAGCATCCCCGGACGAAAAAGCGCGATGCCAGCCCCTGCTGCTAGAAGAATTGCACCGAGAATCGCAGTCGCTTTAGGAAACCAGCGAATCGTATCGTGCTTGCCGCGGAAACGAAGTCTTGCCTCAACGCTTTCCGTACCCGATTCAAATTCAGACACGATTATCCTCCGGCTCAGCGAGAACGGCGCCCGTCCAATGAAGTGCTCAACTATAGATCAGTACGTAAGATGCCTGGATTAAGTTACGCAGAGCCATCAATTGCTGCTCAAAGCCCCAAGACTCCTGAAAATGCTTAAAGGTGGATGTTTGGATTGCTTTCGCAAAATTTCACGTCGCTCGGCAAGGTTATCGCGAGTGAACCCAATCGCTTTGCAATTTTGGGGGTTGTACCAAGGTCTGCATAACGACACAGTATTGTTCCGTTTTTTCTTGCAAACTCCGCAACTGTTCCGGTGTTGCCTTTGGCGCATCCACGTCGAATCGCAACCGGATTCGTTCGAATCCAACCGGCACATCCTTGGCAATGCCGAGTGTCCCGCGAAGATCCAAATCTCCTTCGACAGTCACTTCGATGCGTTCGGTCGGTATTCCCATCGCTGCGGCCACCATCTGGCAAGTGAGTTGTGCGCAGGCCGACAAAGCGCCCAGCAGTAGATCACCGGAACAAGCCGCCGTGCCCGCGCCGCCTACACCGGTGTGCGCTTCGGCGTTATAGGTGGCACGGCCGATAGCCACCGAGCAGGCAATAGGCGTCTCCGTTTGTCCGCCGCGGGCTTTCAGCGTGATCCGTGAGGCAGAAGGATCATTTCGGTATTGGTCTTTGAGCGGTTTCTGAACAGACTTAAGATCCACGATGGCCTCCGACGCTGGGCACCTAGATCCGATATTGTAGCAAGCCCACGGGCTTGCTAGCATTCCGTGCAGGAGGTTAGCACATGCCGAAGTTCGTGATCGAACGAGAAATCCCGGGTGCGGGAAATTTGACGGATGCAGAATTACGAGAGATCTCCCGAAAATCCGTCGCAGTTCTCAAAGGAATGGGTCCGGAGATTCAATGGCTGCAAAGCTATGTGACTGGGGACAAGGTGTACTGCGTGTATCTTGCTCCTGACGAGGCGACCGTTCGAGAACACGCAAAACGCGGTGGCCTTCCCGCGAATCGCATTTCCGCGGTGCGACGACTCATCGATCCCACCACGGCAGAGTAATTCTTTGCCGATGCTTTGCATTGCTCCAGATCACCGGCCTGGTTAACGATTCGCACAGCACGGAGTTAATCTGCTGATGTCTTCGATCCCGACGTAGGACGAAGCAAATCTTCAACGGCCTTCTCGATTGGCATCACCCATCCCTCCAACCACGCATTTCTGCCGCTCGCGATGGGCAAAGCTTGCCGGGCCGCTTCGAGACTCGGCTCCAACTTAGCTTGTTCTGCGGCCACCAGCGGCGCACGAATACTTTGCCGTAGTGCTGCCGCCGCACCTGCCAAACGCAACGAGCGCTCCGACTCCGATTGGGCTGCGGCGGAACAGGCAAACGATTCTAGAAGTCGTGCAATCCCTCGCTTATGTTCCAACTTCCGGAAAATTCCCAAGCTCTCGCGGTAAAGTGTATCTGCGGTGTGGTAATCCTTTTGCTCTCTCGCGAGATTTCCCAAGTCGGCCAGTGACCCGCCGACGCCCCAGTTATCGTTGAGTTCCCGGAAGCAAGCTAAGCTCTGCTCGTAGAGTATCCGAGCGGCGACGGAGTCGCCCTGATCGCGTTCTACATCTCCTTGATGATTTAGCGCCCAGGCGTATCCCGCTCCGTCGCCGAGTTCGCTGAAAATCGATAGGCATTCCTGATTGAGAAGTCCAGCGTAGGCAAAGTCGCCCTGCAACTTCGCGATATTTGCCAGATTACTCAGTGCTCGCGCGACAGCTCGCCGGACATCTAACTCTCTCCATAGTCCCAGACTCTCTTCGAATAGCGCTCGCGACGCCGCCAGGTCGCCTCGATCGTGGGTATTGACAGCCAGCGCGTTCAACGCGACCGCAATACTCTGGTTGTCTCCTAATTTCCGCGAGATCTCTAAACTCTCCTTCAGAAGACAGTCGGAATCCAAAAAGTCGCCTTGCTCTGCAGCGAGAACACCAACAGCGAATAGAGCCCGCAGCCGCGCGTTGCTCGGGGCTAACGCACCTTCGAGTTTAAGCAGCTTTCCCAGCCGATCGCGACCTTCGCTCAGGTGTTCGCGCATTTCCCAGAAACGAAACAGCGCCACGCCTAACCGCAAACCCCATTCCGCCTGACCGGTCTCGGTAAGCCAGTCCAGCGCGGCGCGAAAGTTGTCGTGTTCAATTTCAAACCGATCCAGCGAGGCCGTCTGATTCGTACCTGAATCCTCGCGTGCCCCTTCTTCCGCCAGTACAAGACAGTACGCGGCATGCGCACGACGCGTTAGCGCCTCTTCGCCACACTCCACCATTTTCAAAAAGGCGTACTCCCGAAGCGTCTCCAGCATCACAAAACGCGGCTCACCATCCACTTCTTCTGTCTGGCGAACTAGGCTCTTGTCCACCATCGACGACATACCATCGAGCACATCCATCGCCAGATCTTTATTCGTGTCGCAAACCGCTTCTACCGCTTCCAGCGTGCATCCACCAAAGAAAACGGAAAGCCTTCTAAATAACTTTTGCTCCTGCTCCGTCAAAAGGTCGTAACTCCAGTCGATCGCTTGTCGCAGCGTTTGCTGTCGCGCCGGCAAGTCTCGCGCACCACCGGTCAAAAGCTGCAGCCGGCTCGCCAGTCTTGCCCGCATCGCCGTTACGGAAAGCAGTTTTATCCGCGCTGCGGCAAGTTCGATGGCCAGAGGAAGGCCATCCAGCCGCGCACAAATCTCCGCTACGATCGGAGCGTTCTCTTCTGTGATGGTAAAATTAGGTCGCACCGCCGCCGCGCGTTGTACAAACAGCGAAATCGCCGAAAACTTAGAGAGTTCGTTGATGCTAACAATCGATTTAGCATCGGGAAGAGCGAGTGGAGGCAAGGGAAATTCATGTTCGTTATGAACGCGCAGTGCCGCGCGGCTGGTCACCAAAAGTTTAAGACTGGGAGCCAGCGTCAGAGCTTCGGCCAGTAACGGAGCGGCTTCCACCAGGTGTTCGAAATTGTCAATCAGCAGTAGCGTCGCCGACCCAGTGGAATTGCGCAGGCATTCTCTTAGCGCCTCCATCGGACTCTCGCCGCTTGTCTCCCGAAGCCCCACCGTCTGCGCGATGGCCGGAATAATCAGCTCGCTGTCAGTAATTGCCGAGAGCGGGACGAAATACACGCCCGCTGCAAACAAGTCTGCCAAATCGCGAGCGACCTCAATCGCCAAACGTGATTTGCCAATACCACCGGGTCCGGTGACAGTCACCAGCCGTACGTCAGAACGGGTCAGTAACTGTTTCACGGCCTCAAGTTCTTTGTCGCGCCCAACGAAAACCGTCGTCGGCACCGGCAAATTGCTTGGACGCGTGTCCCTCCGATTGGCGTTAAGGTCTGAGAGTCGGTCGCGGATTGCCGTCAAATCTCGCAGCAAGTCACGCGTCGAGAAATAACGTTTCTCAGGTTCTTTTGCTAGGCAGCGCTCAATCACCCAGCACAGTGGCGGAGGCACCTGGGCATTCAGCGAATTGATTGGTTCGGGCTCGTCGTGGGCGATGGCCAAAAGTGTGTGGACCTGGGTTGCCCTTACAAAGGCATGCTTCCCGGTAACTAATTCGTACAGCACCAGACCAAACGCGAACTGGTCCGAACGAAAGTCCAGCCGACGACCTTTCGACTGCTCGGGTGACATGTATCGCGGTGTTCCGGTGATCGTACCGAACCGCGAGTGAAGTGTGACATTGTCGCACGTGTCGAACTGTTCCTCTTCATCCAGGCGTTCATCCAGCCGCAGCTTCGCCAGTCCGAAATCCAAAATCTTCACGGCCTCAGCGGAGACGATAATGTTCTCTGGCTTTAAGTCTCTATGGATCACACCCATTTCATGGGCCTTGGCGAGTCCTTCGGCGATCTGCACCCCGATGGAGATTGCGTTGCGCATCGGCGGGATGCCATCTCCCATCAACTTTCGCAGTGTCGGCCCTTCCACGAACTCCAGCACCAGA
>JBAVNY010000463.1:0-2173 GCA_049691535.1 Candidatus Acidiferrum sp. | reverse complement strand
CCCTCCGGGCGCCGCAGGGCTTCGCTTCGACCGGGGGCAGAGTGATGAATCACCAGAGGGGTGGGGCCAAAAGAAAAGATCAAAAGGGGCCAAATCAAGTTGACGGAAGCAACAACCTTGCTGTTCGCCTCTCGCAATGCCGTCGGAACCGCTTGCGTGTAGATATTCATGGTCGTTCGAATGTCTGCATGTCGCAAGAGTTCCTGTTGCACCTTCAGATCGACACCAAGCGCATGAAGTAACGTTGAATGACTGTGGCGGAACGTGTGCCAGCCGATCCGGCCTATCCCCGCATTTTCTGCTGCGGGGACTAACCAGTTCTCCTGTATTCGACCTGGCCAATATGGTTTACCTGTTTCCGGGTTCGCGAATACCCAGTCATCCGATTTCGCTAGCGGAGCCAGCCTCGTCTTGTGTTGACGTAGCTTCTCCGCAAGCGAACGGTCAAGAGGCATCCATCGATGAGAAGCCTGCGTTTTTACGTCGCCCTGCTTACCATAGACGTATGCTTGCCGCACCGCCAAGCGCAGTCCATCCCAATCGACGTCACGCCATCTCAGACCGAGGATTTCACTCACCCGTAGCCCCAAACACATCGCCACAATGCACATCGTTCGGAAAGGTTCGGGAATGGTCTCAAGCACTTTCTTAAACTCGTCAACGGAAAGCGCCTTCGGTTCCCTCTGTCTTTTAGAACTGTCTTTCACGCGCACGAGGCTCATGGGATTGTGCTGATAGGGAATCAACTCCCAACGCATCGCCGCGTTAAACAACACGCGCATTAGGTTTTTGAGATGAGACTTGCTTTTCGGCGCCAGGTTAAGCTTCTTGAGCCAATCCTCCACAAGCAACGGTTTGATCTGCTCGAGAGGAAAGTCTCGCCATTTCGGCTCAACATGGTTCTTCAGCCAACAACGGTACCGTGAAGCAGTCGAAAGCCTTTCAGGAATCTCTTCCGCTAGGTATCGCTGAATGACCGCGCCGAACGAAACGGTCGTTCTACTTGACGCTTGTGCGTTCATCGAGAATAGCCAGGACAGTGCGGCTTTACGAGCCTGAGATTCGGTTGGAAACTGCTCAACCGTTCCAATAGCTACGCTTCGCCTTTTGGTACTTCCGCCTGGCAGATTCTCTCGATAACGCAGAACCCACACGTCAAAACCCTTCTTTCTTGCTTTCAAACAAACCCAACCAAACTGAACCCGTTGCCGCTTATGTTCCATCCGATTCCTCCTGTAAGCGGCACGGATGGCAAGATGAATTTAATCGAGAACGCAACCATGAGTCCAGTTCTGATGCGCGAAAATACCAGTGGCCTCCAATTTGATATCCGGGAACGCGGCGATGACGCGCGTAACGCTGCAGAGTCTTTACATGGATGTTGCCGAGTAGCCTGGCTGCTTCACAGCTCGAAATTAGCGGTTCAAAGCCGTGCGCCGTCGTCGCAGCTGACTCATTTCCAACTGCCACAGCGTGCCGTGTGGCAACATGGCTCCTTCTGTCTTCACCTGTGGCCGCGTGGGGTGACGCGGCATTTGCGCTGACAGCAGCGCGAGCAGACAAATCGGTGTTAAGCCGTAAGGGGTCGCTTGATGTCAGGTCTACGTTCTCGCTGCAAGGTTTGCTCGATGAATTGACGAATTCTGAGCGTAAGCCATGTCGTCGGTCGGACGCTGGGTTCTCACGCATGCCGGATTGGAGGCGGCGGTGCATGGGGTTTCACTTCAATTCCAGTTGAAACGAATCTCCCTTCGCGGTTAGTTCAAAAGTTTTTGTTTGTTGTCCTGAAAGCCAGGACTGGAACTCCTTGTCCTTGTTGCAGACGAGTTTCAGTGCCTCCGTCACGACGTACGACGGTGAGCAATCGAGAAACTCTGCATACTTCGCGAGTTTGGTCTTTGTCTCGTCGTCGAGTCTAAGCTGAACTACGGTAGTCTTCGGTTGTTTGGGCGGTGCTTTCAATACTGCCATTTCGATTCTCTCCTCTCATCATTTAGAATAATTTCTGCTCCGTATCCCGGTCGATTACATCTCTGTATGCACGGGGGCAAAACACGGTCACGCTTCCTGCGTGACGGGCGGGAGTGACCCCGCCGACCTTTGGGCGGCTGAAAGCCGTCCAGGGTGGGGTCGCTCCCGCCCATCTTAGTGTTTTGCCCGCGTGCAGATTCTT
>JBAVNY010000462.1:0-1694 GCA_049691535.1 Candidatus Acidiferrum sp. | reverse complement strand
GGTGCGGCGGTAACGCAGGCCGGAGTCGGGATCGCTGTGGTCGCAGGTGGCGATCACGACTACCGGAAGTTTTTCGTCCACGATCGCGATAGGGCCGTGCTTGAGTTCGCCTGCCGGATAACCCTCGGCGTGGGCGTAGGAAATTTCCTTCAGCTTGAGCGCGCCTTCGCGGGCGATGGCGTAGTGCACTCCGCGCCCGAGATAGAGAAATTTTTCGGCCTTGAAGTGGACACGGCCGAAATCTTCGGCAAGATTGTCCCAGGTGCGGAGGTTTTTTTCGATGGCGTCGGGAAGGCGATTCAGGCGCTGCAGGTAGGAGCGCGTGACTTCGGACGTCATGCGTCCGCGCTTGCGAGCGAGGAAGAGCGCCATGAGGTAGAGGATGGCGAGCTGCGTCGTGAAACTTTTTGTCGCGGGGATGGAAAGTTCGGGGCCGGCGCCGGAGATCAGCGCTGCGCTGGCTTCGCGGACGATGGTGGTCGAGTCAACGTTTGAGATGGCGACAGTTTTTACGCCGCGGGTGAGGGCCTCGCGCTGCGCGGCAATCGTGTCGGCGGTCTCGCCGGACTGCGTTATCACCATGACGATCGGCTCGACTGCGGCATGAGTGGAGCGGTAACAATATTCGCTGGCGTACTCGACGTCGACGGCGACGCCAGAGAGATCCTCGATCATGATTTCACCGGCGAGGCCGGCGTGGCGACTCGAGCCGCTGGCGGCGATGATGAGCTTCTCGAAAGTGAGAAGAGCGCTTTCGATGGCGTGCAGTTCGCCGGGAAAGATGATGTCGTCTTTGAGGTGCTTGGCAACAGTTTTCGCAATGGCGGCGGGCTGCTCGTAGATTTCGCGGCGCATGGCGTGGGAAAACTTGGGGCTCCCCGCCTGCGGCTGAGCCTCGTTCTTCTTTTTATTTTTCGAAGTCATGGTGAAGGGGCAGAGTAAATCATTCTCCGGGTCATGGGCAAATTGAGGGCGCCCTGGCTTATGGCGAAAAGCTTTTAAACGCTAAGCTCGCTAAGGGAGCGCTAAGTTCGCTAAGAAACGCAGGTTCGGTGGACTACTTTGCTCCTTCGAAGTGCGCTTCAATTTCTTCCAGGGTTTTGCCTTTCGTTTCCGGGAGGAACCATGTGGCCGTGACGAAATAGATTACGGTGAAAGCCGCAAATCCGAAAAACATGGTGGAGTATCCGTACTTGCCGACTGTGGGCAGGAACACGGCGGCGATTGTCGTAGAAACGGCCTGGTTGATGACGAGCGCGATGCTCATGCCGTTGGAGCGGATGCGGGTGGGCATCAACTCGGAGAGCGCGAGCCACACGCAGACGCCGGGACCGATGGCAAAAAACGCCATGAAGACGAAGAGGGTAATGGCAACCATCCAGCCATGACGCGCCGAAGGCACGGGAGTGACGCGAGCGTTTTCAATTCTAAGAGGCGCCTGACGGGCGGCATCGAGGTTGCCGAACGGGTTGGAGAAAAACGCGACGACTTTATTGGCGGGGACGCAGCTGTCGCGGGTGACTTCGATTGGCTTAGCGGCGGGATCGTCGGAACGCACCGCCTGGCTGGCGGCACGGAAGTCGCCGTAAGAGTAAATGACAACGAGCGACGAGGGCTGGTTGCCTCCCGGACCGAGCGAAGCTGGGTTTGCCTCGATCAGCTTTGCCGCCATCGCCTGGTCGAAGACTAAGGTC
>JBAVNY010000461.1:0-2698 GCA_049691535.1 Candidatus Acidiferrum sp. | reverse complement strand
CTGCGATGCCATCACGCTCTTCCAATGTGGCGTCACCAATTCGTTTCCAGGATGAAATTTCCGGTAGGGCTACCTTCTGCGGTTCAGAACCTGCCGACACCTGGTAGGTAATTTCGCCAAAGGTCTGCTGTACAAAGCAATCTTTGTTGCTGCGCTCTACGGAAGACATACCAGAATAAAGGTTCGCGTCTGGGATTCGTGCGGGTGCCGGTTTCACAGGTTTTCCGTCTCGCCGGATGATTCGGGTCCATTGATTACGATAGCCGGCGTCAGTCAGCAGACCGATGCAGCGACCGTTCTTCATTCGGAAGCCCGCGGCGGGAAAATATTCGTGCAAGGATTCTCCCCGCCAGTCCAACTGATCGAAACTCCACAGCTTCTCGGGGCGCTCCAGTGATTCCAAGCGATTGCTCAACTGATAGAAGATCAAGAACATATCGGACTGGCGGATTCGGATTCTCTTTCGGATCACACCGGAAGTGATTCGCTCATAGTCCACTTTCACGAACACCGTCGCATTAAGATTTCTTAGCAGACACTCGCCGGCCAAGGTCAGATGCACATCGGTACCCGACCAGGAAGACGCTTTCCAGTTATCCACGTGATCTTCCAGGCTGCGGTCTTCATTTTGGAAGACTCCAGAAAATTCTCCACCCTGGTTGTGCCGGGCCAAGGGCTCGGCATTGTAGAGGACGGTGACGCCGTATCCCTGTTTGGCGTCACCAACGACCTTTAGGGTCAAGCCGCTGGGCTCCTCCCTAGCGACTCCGGCAAGAGGGTTCGCTTGGCACTCAAGACCGAGCGCTATGCCAGTTCGAATCGAGTTTCCGACGAAGCGACGCCTCGAAATCAATGAATTGGCCAAAGTTTCCAGACCTCCCATACAGTATTGTCCAAAGCTAGGCGTCCTGTTCCGGCGAGTCAGACAGCCCGGCGTTAGAGGATTAGCTTCTTCCGCATCACAAATCCCCGCGCAATGGTGAGGCCTAGAAACGGTCGAGCAAAGGAACTCACCGGTGAAGTGCAGGTGATTAACATGCGTCCGAACTCCGCAATCATCCGAAGCCGTTGGAAAGAAGTAAGTTAACTATTTCACTTCTGAAAAACAATGTGGTAGCATCGCTGCGATCAATCGAAAAAACTGATTACGGGCCGCACCTACGATGAGCGTCGCTCAACCATCAACTATGGCGGACCTCCAGACGGACGAGCGTTGGCAGCTCGTCCAGCGGATTGTTACAAGTCCCTACTTCCAAAAAAGTACGCGTCTCCGCGAGCTGTTACAGTACCTTGCCGAGCAGACTATGCACGGCAACGCACACGAGTTAACTGAACAACACATTGGCAGCGTTCTCTTTCACAAACCTTCCGACTATAGTCCTCTAGAGGACAGTTCCGTACGGGTCCATGTCCGTCAGTTGCGCTTGAAGCTTCACGAGTACTTCAACGAAGACGGTCGTAACGAGCCCATTATTGTGGAGATACCCAAAGGTTCCTACGCCCCCGTCTTCCGGGCTGTGCAGAAAATCGAACTTACCCCCACAACGATAGATTCAAGGGCGATTCCTCTTACGGCATGGCACCGTAATGCATTTGTGCCTTGGGTTGTCTGCGGAATTTTGATTGTTGTGTGCGCCGTGCTCGCGTACCGCAGTGTTTCGCACCGGACGGTTGACGTAGTGCGAGCGAGTCCCATTCTCTCCTGGCCTTCCTCTCAGATCTTTGATACGCATCACCAGACGATTATTGTCGTGGCAGATAGCAATTATGGGATGGGCCGTATCCTTTCCAGCCAGCCTGGATCGCTCGATCAGTATCTTCACCGGGGATTTCTCCGGGGTCCCGAAATCAACAAGATTAGCGAGGCTAACGCTCGGTTGACTGAGTATCTTTCGAACTCAACGCTTACGTCGTTCGCGGATGTTGCTGATGTCGTTTCGCTGTATCGAATGGCAGGCCCTTTGCAAACGCAATTGCTGGTACGTTACCCGCGCGACTTAATGATGCGAGACCTGGATCACAACAACTTTGTTTTCATCGGAAGCCCGGGCTCCAATCCATGGGTAACGCTTCTCCAGGACAGGCTTAACTTCCGTGAGACTGAGGGGGTTGTTGGAAATAGCGCGAAGGCATTCGTGAACAGAAATCCGCTGCCTGGCGAGCAGACTCAATACGAGGGACTCCGATGGACTGGGACGATGGGTGAAGACTATGCCACCATCTCTCTTCTTCCGAATGCTACGCACGACGGTAGCGTGTTAGTGCTGCAGGGCCTGCAGCAGGAAGGAACGGAAGCCGCTGGCCGATTCCTGGCAGATGAAGAAAACCAGCGCCAGCTCATGAACGCTCTCGGTATTTCTGAAGCGGAAAGCCTTTCGCGAAATATCTGGTTCGAGGCGTTGATCCGATCGCGGACCGTTTCGGGGGCGCCGAACACCACTACTCTCGTCGCGGTTCGGCGCATCCGGTAAAAGTTGGTAGCTCCAGCATCGGACTATGCTCACCCCAACTAATCCAAGGCTCGTTTCTACTTGCTATACTTTTTTGGAAGCATTGATCTTTTGAGATCTCTCGTAATATGTGAGGAACCAAACTTGCTCGCTGAACGTCTAGCGCGATCAAGCGGCTCAAAAATGGTGGTACTCTGCGCGCTGCGCACCTCCGCGTGCTGTTTGCTGTTTTGCGTGCTATACACAAT
>JBAVNY010000460.1:0-2146 GCA_049691535.1 Candidatus Acidiferrum sp. | reverse complement strand
AAGCCGCTGCGCGCGAAGATGGTTCCCGAGAACACCCATCCAGCCAGGGCAACTTTCGGCCCTCTCCAGTACGGCGTATTCCAGACATAGCCCAGACTGAAGTAATGCCGGCTGTCGTAGTCCGCGTTGCCGTAGTTATAACGGCGTAGGTTGAAGGGGTCTTGTGACGACAAAACGCTGATATTAGTCAGCAACGAGTAGGTGAGAAAACCGGCATTGGACACTTCATCCAAAGCGTGGCTCCAGGTGTAATTCGCCTGTACCTGCAGGGAATTGAATTGGCGTTTTGCAGTCAGGCTCAAACCATTATAGTTCGAAACTGCCGGGGTGGATACCTCGGTGATAGTTCCGAAGCGTGGATCGGTCGGAGCAAGAGGCAGGTCACCAAACGTTGTTGGGTTATAGGCGTTGAGTCCGGCGTTTTGGCTCGCCTCATGAATGCCGTGATTGCCTACGTAGTTGAGTGCGACACTGCTCTTTGATCCCAACGGCTCTTCGATCTGCACATTCCACTCCTCGTATTGCGGAGCGATAATGCGGTGGGCAGCATTGTAGAAGGAGGGTGGCACGAATAGCGGATCTTGCTGCTGGATCTGGGCGAGAGTCTCGCCCGCAGAGAATCCTGTCAAAAAGGAGGCATTTGCTCGCGAGGCGAGGGATGCTTGATTGCCGGTCACGCCCGGCGCCAAAGGTCCTGCCCCTGTCACAAACAGATTATTCAGAGGAGCATTGTTCAAGAGGTAATCCGCAATCGTGGCGGGGAACATGTCAGTGAAGAATCCAAAGCCGCCTCGAACCACCGGGCCCTTCGCCGAGTTGAATGGTGACCAGGTGAATCCGACACGTGGCTGCCAGCTGACACTGGTGTACTTCCCCAGTGCCTGATGCAGTCCGGTATGGATGACCTGATTGTACGGAGTGTTGATGTCAGGGGAGATGTGGAGGAAGTCAGTGGCGAGTCGGGCGAAACAGTTGGTTTGGCAGACCGGATTAGAATTGTGATCGCCGCGCAACGCCAGCGTGACCTTCAGGTTTGGACGAATCCTCCACTCGTCTTGCCCATAAAAGCCCAGACCATACACTGCTACCGGTTGGGTGGAGCGGATCGAGAAGTTCTGTGCATAGCTAACTCCCTGTCCGTTGTAGAAGCTCGATAGATCCTCTCCCTGACTGTAGCCGATAGTGCCAATGCCCGGTGAGTAATCCGTCACATCATTGCGATGGAAATTGATTCCGACCTTCAGCGTGTGATTACCTCTGACCTTTGAGAAATCGTCGATGATCCCATACTGGGTTACGTTCCGGCCCTGTGGCCATAAATTCAGATCACGCCCGAGAGAAGAAAATGCGTTTCCACTGAAGCCCAGACGAAAGGGAGTCAGTGCGGTTGCCGCGGAAAGGCTATTGGTTGTAAACACAGCGCTGTACCATGAACCCGAAAGAATGAACTGGTTCACCGCAGTGCTTCCGAAGGTGTGCGTTTCTTGAAGTTGTCCTTCGTACTGTGGTTGTTTACTGAGCGCGTTGAATACGGGGCTGATGGGATCCGTATAGGTGGCTTGCACTCCGTGGTCGGTGCGGAAGTGAAGAAAGGCCCGGTCATTATTGCCGAAGTTCTGGTCGACACGTGCCGTCAGGAGCCACTCGTTGGTCTGATTGCCGGCGGTGGACTGGAACTGCAGTGCACATGGAATTGCTGCTGACCCTAATCCACCGAAGGTGCCGCACCCATCGCCTGCATTGGCAACCGTTCCTGGAGGCAAAACATCTTTGGCACGGATCGCTCCTGGCGCATTGTTCCATAACGAGAACATCTCGTTGTAGAACGGAATCGAACCCGGTGATGCCAGCAGATGAGTTAGTGTGGCGGCCTCAAATTGCGGACTCGGAATGTTGACCTTCGCGCTGGCGGGAAGCAGGACCCGTACCCCTTCCGTGTTGATAAAAAAGAAGGTCTTATCCTTGCGAACGGGGCCACCTAGAGATGCCGCCCACTGGTTCGCATTGTCAAAGGGACGCGATGTGCCCGTCTGGTTGTTGAAGTAGTTATTGGCATTCATCGTCCGGCCGTTCCACCAGTAGAGCGCATTCCCGTGCCATTTGTCAGACCCGGACCTGGTGACGTAATTGACGTTGGCACCCGCTA
>JBAVNY010000459.1:0-1600 GCA_049691535.1 Candidatus Acidiferrum sp. | reverse complement strand
ACCTTCAGCAAGGGCTTCGCGGTAACAGGTTTGCTGGTTGCGCCCGTAACCGTAATTGCGGTCATGGACAAAGCACTTCAATCCCAGGGACTCAGCAACCCTCACTGTGTCGTCCGAGCTGTGATCGTCGACCAGGATGCGGATGTCAACGAGATCAGGCAATTCGCGCACAGTCGCCTCCAGCGTTTTCGCCGCGTTGTAGGCGGGCAACACCACAGCAATGCGTTTACCGTTGATCATTAATTTAGAAATCGCGAATTCAGAATCGCGAGGATTTAGAATCGCGAGATTCGAGAATGATATCAAGTACGTAGACGCCGCGCGGTCATATTTCAATTATGTCTTCCACCTCAACCGCCTCCCCAAAACCTGTTTCCGGCGTGAGTTTGCTTTACCTCGACTTCGTAATTACCGGCGTGGTGATGACGCTTCTTGGGCCAATGCTTCCCATCCTGGCTGCCCGCTGGTCGCTGAACGATGCCCAAGCCGGATATCTGTTTACCTCACAATACGCTGCGTCAATCGTCGGAATGTTGCTGTCGAGCGTGCTGGTCCA
Organism: Candidatus Acidiferrum sp.; assembly: GCA_049691535.1. Taxonomy (GTDB): domain Bacteria; phylum Acidobacteriota; class Terriglobia; order Acidiferrales; family UBA7541; genus Acidiferrum. The sequence goes on along the minus strand of JBAVNY010000459.1, from coordinate 1,044 downwards.
GCGCTACGGCTACCGGATCACCCTGTTGCTCAGCCTGATCGTGATGGCAGTTGGCGTCGCGTGTCTCGCCCGAAGTAATTGGACGTTTGGATTGATCTGTGTCTGCATTTTTGGCGCCGGCTTCGGCATAAATACTCCAGCGGCAAACCTGCGAATAGCCAGATCGAATCCGCAAAAGGCTGCTTCAGCTTTGAATTTATTGAATTCGTGTTGGGGCGTCGGCGCCATGGCGTGTCCGCTGATGGTGGCGGCGGTCCAGCGCTCCCGGCATACGGCTGAATTCCTCTACGGAACGGCCGCCGCGCTGGTTTTGCTGGCGGCATGGATCGCCGGGGTTCACTTCACCACGGACGGAAGGGCGACTTCGCAGAAACAACCCTTAGTCTCCAATCGCGGAATTTGGGACAACGGAATGCTTCCCATTGTTGCCGGATTGTTTTTTATCTACGTGGGAACCGAAAATTGCGTGGGAGGATGGGTGGCCTCCTACGCTCGTCGACTCGATTCGCACGCTCTCTGGGCGATTACGCCTTCTTTCTTTTGGGGAGCCCTGCTGGTAGGACGCTTCCTAGCCCCGTTGGCGCTTCGTCAAGTGCGCGCAAGTAAGCTGGCGACGGCCGGCGTCGCCCTGGCGGCTCTCGGAGTCTTGGTTCTGATCGCAGCCAGGGGAATGCCCCTGATCATGATCGGCGCCGCCATTTCCGGCTTAGGGTTGTCGTCGGTATTCCCCATCAGCGTCTCATTGTTGTCCGAATGGTTTGGCGATGCCGCGGCGCGCATTAGTGGAGCAATCTTTTCCTGTGGAAACCTCGGAGGAGCGGTCTTGCCGTGGGTCGTAGGAGCGCTCTCCACACACTCTGGAAGCCTGCGGACGGGATTTTTGGTGCCACTGGCAGGGTCCTTGGCCATGTTGGCTTTTTATCTTGGGCATGAAAATCCTAAGCTGCTCACCCCTCCGTCGCCACGAAACACGTGACTCGGACGCCCTCGTCCGGGTAGGCGAGCTAAGCTCGCCAGGCAGATGAGGACATCTGCCCCTACGTG
>JBAVNY010000458.1:0-13090 GCA_049691535.1 Candidatus Acidiferrum sp. | reverse complement strand
TGGCCCGACGCATTCGCATCGGCTGCCACTTGCCAGCCACTGATGTAAATCGCCTGCAAACCAGCGGCTACTTGCTGGATCGCCTGGTTGCCGGTCATGGCGCCCAATGCGGCGACATACGGTTCGGTGTGCAACAAATTCCATAGCCGCTCTGCGCCCAGGCGCGCCAGCGTATATTCGACCTGCACGGTGCCGCGAAGCCGTTCAACATCCTCGCCACTATAGGGCCGCGAGATACCACTCCAACGTGGGTCTGATTGCCAGCGGCTTTCCAGTGTCTCGGAATCAGGGGTTAGCTTCGTGATCATACTAGCGTCTCCTTCAAGGTTCGCCGGAGCCGGAGATGACTGGCACCGCGAGGTCAGGTTCAGGAGACTCGATTGTGGGGAAATGGGTGTGGTCAGTCAAACTGATTGTCACTATCATAGCGATAGATATATGTTATCAGCACCCGTAGTGTGGAATACAGGAGCGTGGGTATGGAGATCCAGCAACTGGAAACGTTTCTGGCGGTGGCCACTTACGGAGGATTTCACCGCGCCGCGGAGGCGCTGCGCATTAGCCAGCCGGCGGTAAGCGCGCGCATTGGCGCACTCGAGCATTCGCTGAGTACAAGACTGTTCGATCGCGGCCCAGCGGGATTGTCACTCACCATTTCCGGGAAAGCGCTGCGACCGCATGCGGAGCGGCTTTTGCGCCAAGTGGCGGTGGCCCGCCAGGCGGTGCACGAATTTCAGCCTTCATTCGGTGGCGCGCTGCCAATCGCCGCGTCGTTGTCGATTTGCACGTACCTGCTGCCGGAAGTGTTGAAGAAATACCAAGTGAAGCATCCAGACGTTGTGGTGAGCTTGCGCAGCGGAAATTCCGCGCAAGTTCTGAAAATGGTTTTAGATGGCGAAGTGGAATTCGGCCTGGCTCGTTCGCTGCATCATCCGGAAGTGGAAACCATCAGCCTGCGCGACGATCCACTTATCCTGGTCGGTCATCCCAAACATCCCACCATTGCGCGGCGCAAGTTGCGACTGGAAGAAGTGGAATCGCTGCCCATCATCAGCTACGACCGCGGATCCAGTGACTGGACGCTGACCAACGGCCTTTTTCGGCGAGCGGGGCTGCTACCCAATGTCGTGCTCGAAGTAGAAACCATCGAAGCGTGCAAACAGATGGTGTTGCGCAAACTGGGGCTGGCGTTTCTTCCGCAGATCGCGGTAGTCGAAGAACTCAAGCGCAAAAAGCTGGCGATCGTGAACATCACTGATGCAGAATCGCTGCGCAGAAGCCTGGACGTAATCGTCCCGCGCCGGCGGCCACTGTCGCGGACCGCGCAAAGTTTACTGGCCGGCCTGCGCGAAGCGACGCGCGTTGTCTCCGGAACAAAAGCACGCACGAAGCACTAGAATCCGCACGGAGGCCTGGCTGGCTTCTTACAGGCGCGCTGCTAAAATGACCACCGTTCACGGAGGCTTATGAGCGACCAACTGAAAACCGTTCTGATCACCGGGGGCACCGACGGCTTGGGTCGAGCGGCCGCGCTGTTGTTGGCCGAACGCGGCTACCGAGTGTTTGCCGCCGGGCGTTCCGCTGAGAAACGTGCGGAGTTGGATCGCGTCGCGGCGGATAAGAAACTTCCACTCGAATCCCTGGAGTTGGATGTTACGGACGACGCTTCGGTACGGCGCGCCGTTGCGCATATTTTTCAGCAAGGAGGCGCGATCGACGTACTCATCAACAATGCCGGCCTGGGCTATATGGCCGTGGTCGAAGAGTTGCGCCTTGACGATTTGCGACAGCAATTTGACACGAATTTATTTGGCGTGCTGCGCGTGACCCAAGCCGTGTTGCCACAGATGCGAGAAAGGCGGCGCGGCCGCATCTTGATGATGAGCAGTGTGGCGGGCTTGCTGTCGCCGCCGACCTACGGTGCGTACAGCAGCAGCAAGCACGCGCTGGAGGGCCTGTCGAACGCGCTGCGCTTGGAAATGTACCCGTTCGGAATCGACGTGATCCTGGTCGAGCCAGGATACATCGTCACGAATTTTCAGCAGACAGCCAAACAGCTCGCGCAACCCTATGCCGAAACAGCGAAGAACAGTCCCTACGCCAAGATTTATTCGGGCGCTTGGGCTGGGGCCAACCAAGGTCACGGCAATTCGAAGACAACGCCGGAAGATTGTGCGCAGGTGATGTTGGAAGCGATTGAAGCTTCCCATCCCAAGGCGCGCTATACGGTCACGTCGCTGGCAAAATGGGCCTCGCTGGGCAAACGAGTGTTCTCGGACGCATTCATGGATTCGTTTCTACGTCGCAAATATGGAATCACGCGCGAGTGAGCAGGCTAGCGGCTATTGAGAAATCCGGTTAGTTGGAGACCTGAAACGACAGGCTATTTTCCCGCAGCTGTTCCCACTTCTTCCGCCACGTATCGTGAATGGGGTTCTCGGCATAGTCCGCCGCGGCTTCCGCGTTCACAAATTCGATAACGTAGACGCCGCTGAATTCCCGAATCTGGTTACGTTCGGTCTTGAGCCAAATATTTTTGATCCCAGGAATCTTCGCGGCCATGTCTTTGATCCCAGCGATGGCTTGTTCCTGATCATTTTCCGAAGTGGCGTCGCGGAACTTGTAAGCAACCACGTGGATGACCGTCTTTGGTTGCCCAAACTTATTCAGAGCCGAAACATTGCGCGTAGCCAAACTGCCGACCGCAATCCCGGCAACGAACAGTGCACACCCACTCAGCAACGAAACCAAGCGGCGATTGGCGAATGCCATGGTGAACGTCCCTCCAATGGTGGAAACCTTCCTAGTCTAAGCGAGACCATTTGCAGCGGCAACCGCAGCCGCAAATTGCAGCCGCAAATTTGACCCCAGCCGCTGCTGCGATTAACCTGAAACTCCACAAGGAGACCCGAATGTTCCAAGGAGTGGCAAGTAGGGTGGTGATTTTCTGCGCGTTTGCGCTGGCAAATTCCGCGCGGGCGCAAGAGCAAGGACATCAACCAGTGAACCCGGAAGCGCGCGCGATCTTCCAGCAGTTGATCGAGATCAACACCACCGAATCCGTGGGGAATGTCAGCACAGCTGCAGAAGCCATGGCGCAACGTCTGCTCGCTGCAGGATTCCCGGAAAAAGATGTGATCGTTGCCGGACCTGACGAGAGAAAGAAAAATCTCGTCGCGCGTCTTCGCGGGACCGGGCAGCGCAAGCCTATTCTCTTTATCGGACACCTCGACGTGGTGGAAGCGCATCGCGAAGACTGGAGCATGGATCCATTCAAATTTATCGAGCAAGGCGGCTTTTTCTATGGCCGCGGCACTGAGGATATGAAAGAGGGCGACGCGATTCTGGTCACGAATTTTGTGCGGCTGAAGCGCGAGGGCTACGCGCCGGATCGCGACGTGATTGTGGCACTGACCGCGGATGAAGAGGGTGGTAACTATAACGGCGTCGATTGGCTGATTAAGGAGCACAAGGATTGGATTGACGCGGAATACTGCATCAACCTGGACGGGGGAGAATTCGAAAAGCTGAAGGGCAAAGCGGTGCTGGCGGGCCTGCAAGCCAGTGAGAAAGTGTACGCAGACTTTACCTGGGAGACGACTAATCCGGGTGGACACAGTTCTGTGCCGGTGCCTGACAACGCCATCTATGAACTCTCGGCCGCGCTGCTGCGCCTTCAGAATTTCTCGTTTCCCGTGAAGATCAGCGAAGTCACGCGCAACTACTTCGAGCGTTCCGCCGCACTGACTAGCGGTTCGCTAGCGGCGGACCTGCGCGGTGTCGCCAAAGAGCCTCCCGATGGCGGAGCCATCAAGCGTCTTTCGGCGATGCCGTATTACAACTCGCTGCTGCACACCACTTGTGTGGCCACGATGCTTTCAGGCGGGCACGCGCAGAACGCTTTGCCACAAACCGCGCGCGCCAATGTGAATTGCCGCATCTTTCCGAGCGAAGATCCGGAAGAAGTGCGAAGGACGCTGCAATCCGTGGCGGCTGATCCCAAGGTAAGCATCACGATCGTGCCGGAGAAAACGGCAGACGGGAAGTTGGTGCCCATTGTGGCGGTGCCGCCTTCGCCGCTTTTGCCGGACCTCACGTCGGCACTAGCGAGAACTTTGGCTACCATGTGGCCTGGGCTGCCGGTGGTGCCTTCGATGTCGACGGGTGCGACGGATGGCCACTACCTGCGCTCTGCGGGCATTCCTACGTATGGAATCGCCTGCATGTTTTTCGACATGGAGGATGACCGTTCGCACGGCAAGGATGAGCGGGTAGGAGTGCAGGATTTCTACGACGGTGTGGAGTTCAATTACCGCTTCATGAAAGAACTCACGAGAGGGAAATAGAGCGTCGGCTCTTTGCGACGGTAGGAGATCCTTCAGGACGCAGACGGCGCGTCCTTCAGGATGACTAACTGGGCGGGTTGTGCTGGAAGGTGGGCCAATTTCTTTCGCCCGGGCTCTGTAAACGATACTCAGAAAATAAAAGGCCTCCACATTGTCGTGGAGGCCTTCTCGATTTCGATTCAGACTAAAACTACGGCTTGGATGGTACTGGTGGCGCACCGGAGCTATTGTCTGGAGGAGCGGTGGTGCTGGCTGCAACCGGCTTGCCGCCCGTGTCGCTGCCATAGCGCGTCAGGTATGGCATAAATGGCGTAACTTCAAACGGCATCTTTTCGCGTTCCGCCACCGTGCCCACCGGCTTGCTCTTGATCAGGTCCAGCTTGTCGTTCCATGGATCGATCTTCACGCGTCCGCCGATCGGCAGCGCCGCGATCTTTTGCGGATTCTGCTTGGGATCCATAGCCATCGTGGATTTCAGGTCGTTGATCTGCGGCACGCGATTGCCCAGGTGTCCGCTGATCAGGTTGGGAATTTCTTTCTGGCGGCTGTCGAGAGCCTGGAGGAACAATCCGGCATTGGCCAACTGGTTTTTGTAAGGCGAATTGTTCAGGATCTGGATGGCCTTGGTGTTGGCTTGGTTTTCTTCTTCTGGCGTACGCGAGAAACCAAAGTGCCGGAAAGTGTCCTTATCTTCCACCAACAACTGGTCGAAGAAGGCGTATTGCGAATCGAGGCGATGGCCGAGAACGACGTGGGCCAGTTCGTGAGCCAGCATGGTGGCCAAGCTCGCTTCATCGGGCAGCACATCAATCAAGCCGCGGCTCATCACGATGGTGTGTCCCAGCGTGAACGATTCCAGAGTCGAAGTCATCAAAACGCGGCAACGAACTTCCGGGTCGAGGTCGATGTTGTTGGTCACTTCCAGGTTGTTGATGACCGTCTCCATGACCTTGTCGACTTCACCCTTTGGCGCCATCAAACCAATGCGTTCCAGGCGATCGGTCAGGTTGTCTTCAGCCTGACGATCCCAAGAGCGCTGTGCCTGAATTGGCGAAAGGTCGTTGGCCGTCTTGGTGTCGTCCTGGACTGGCGTCTCCACCAGGATCTTGCTCAGCTCTTCTTCCTTGGCGGCATTGCCCAAGTTGTAGCCCCACAGGCGGGTCTGCGCCTTGAAATCGAGCTTCTTGCTGATGGCGTAGTGCAAATCCTTTTCCTCGCTGTAGACGAAGCTGGGCATCCAGAGGCCAGGCTGCACGTTGGTGCGCCAGCTATCGAAGTGGAAATACCAGCTGCTGTGGCCATTGCCGTTGTAGGAGCCGTTGAAGCGGACAATGTGGTAATCCTGATCTTCCACCCAGATGCGGCCGAGGAAGCGTCCCTTGGCTTCTTTCTTGTCGGCGGGAGTCACGTCGAATACCAGGCAGCGCACTTCGCCGACGAATTCGCGACGAACATAATCAAACTTGTAGTGCTGCTTATCGAAGCCGTTGGTGTCGATGAAAATCATCTGCAGGAAGCCATCCGGCAGGAACTGCATCGCGAAGCTGAAGAAGTTGCCGATGGAGCCAACGACTTTGCGGCCCTTGCCGGCGGTGTCGGTCAGAGGAACCAGGCTCACACCCTTCTGGAAGTTGGCGCGGCCCAGGAAATACTTGTCGCCCGCGGGAACCTGTCCGAGGTCCTTGTCGGGCTTAAGATTTTGAATATAGGTTTCCACCAGCGGCGAGTAGTTGCGAATCTGGCCGTACAGCCGCTGCTCGTTACTCACTACGCGATCGATGACCTGATCCATCGTGCGTGGCTGATCGGCGGGGGCCGGAACCGATGGTGCCGGAGGCGCCGCCGTGGCTACGACGCCGGAACAAACGCCGAGCGCGAGCGCGAGGATTTGACGTGACAACAACTTTCGCATGTTCTTATCTCCCTCAGTAGGCCAACCGGAACTCAATCCGTACTCGGGCCGGAAAATCCACCGGCTCACTCTCGCGCTTTGCCGGCTTGAACTTAATTTGCTGTGCAGCTTTGACGGCGGATTCGTCGAGGCCGTGTCCCAAGCCGCTGACGACGCGGTTCATCTGGACGCTGCCATTCGCGAGGAACACCAGATCCAAAACCACGTCTCCTTCAATCCTTAGACTACGCCCTTCCGCGGTGTACTCGGGGCGGGGTTTTTCCAAAATGACGATCGGGGTGTCTGCGGGACCACCGGCTGCCTTCTTCTTGGGTGCATCCGTGGGCGCCGCACTGGCGTCTCCGAAGTTACCCGCTACGACCGTGCCGGCCTTCTTGCCTCCCGCGGGAGGAATGGCCGTTCCATTTCCGAAGCCGGAGCTGGCTACCGTACCCTTGATGCCTTCCTTACCGCCGGTGCCATTTCCGTAGCCTTCACCACCTGGCAGAGCTGGCGAACCAAGCCGGTTCACGTTGGTGGCGTGATTCGGATCGCCCTTGCCAGGCATGCCATTCGGGTCACCAAATCCACCGGTTTGCACCTTGTTGACGGGAGCATTGACGGTAGCTGGTGCCGCGCTTCCGGAATTCATGTTGTTCATTTTCACGTCGTCTTTAGGACGCTTGGGACCATTGTCCTTGGTGTCGATCTTGGCTTCCTCGAACTTAGTGGTCATGTCCGGAAGCTTGGTTTCCACCTTCTCGATTTTGGGCTGCACGACCTTGGGCGCCAGGTTGGTGAAGATGTGCGGCTGCTGGGGGTTTAGCTTGGGAGGTTCGACGACCACGGGCTTTACTTCTACCTTCGGGGCCGCCTTGATTTTTGGAGTTGGAGGAGGCGGTGGAGGAGGCGCTACCGGAATCTCCGTGACCGGCTGAGCGATCTCCATGAAGCCATACTTCACCGCAGTCTTCATTTTTTCGGGATAGAGGAGAGGAACGAGAACAAAGAAAATCAGCGCCGTGATTTGAATGATGGCGCTCAGGCCGACTCGATCCCAGCTCGGCTTGGAGTCTGGCAGCATCGCCAGACGCGCAGGCACCGGCCGAGTGCCAATGTGCTGCTTCCATGCTTCCTGGTTTGCACGCCCGCGATTCGCATCGAGCCCAACGCCCAGTGATGTCTTTCGTGGTGAATCTGCAATCATCGTTGTCATCCGCTTGCTGCCCCTTGCGATAAATTGATCCCGGAAGGCTCCATGCTGGGCAACGGAGTCTTCACCAATGCGAGGACGTGTGCAATACCAGTACGAGAGTACTCAGGGGGCAGGAGGCTTCCGAATAGGACTTTCGTACTAACGACGCGAACTCGCTAATGTCTGGACGGGTGCACCCTCATCGTGTCGCTACCACTATGGGACCAACCCGCTGGGGCTAGATTCGTTGCGGGCGGGCGGCGCAACAGGCCATAGGATACAACATTCGAGAGGAAAAATACTTCTCTTTCGTGCACTGGGGTCCTCCAGAGGGGGTGCCAGCTAGGATGCACCTCCAGGATAGGGCGTTGGTTGTATCTGCGAGCTTTTATGGCCCGACAGGGTTAAGATTTGGCGTATTCAAGGTTACAGCTTGCCTTACAACGCCCAAAACGACTCCTCAAAGGAGTTAGACGGCCTGCTGCGACGATGTGAGCAGCGGTTGGCGGCGCTCTATCTTGAATCGGAAGCCGAAGGCTGGGGTGTGTCGCGTGACCAGTTTGGCGCGGCGCTCGAGCGTGGCGTGCGCAAACGCTTCGCCGAGCCCGGCAGCCTGTCGATTGAAAGGCTGGAAGACTATCTGGGCACGCTGTTCGTTGCCGATTTGGCACTAGCCTGCGCTTGCATACAGGGTTCGCCGGCGGCCTGGGAACATTTCGTACGCGAATATCGCGGCTACTTGCGCGCCTGTGCTGCGGTGATGGTGAAAGGCGGTAAGGGCGGCATCTATCCTGACGAACTTGCCGATTCGCTGTTCGCGGAATTATATGGATTGGCGGATGGCAGACGCGGCGGACAGTCGCTCTTCAGGTATTTTCATGGACGCAGTTCGCTGAAGACGTGGCTGCGTGCCATTCTGGCTCAGCGCCATGTGGACAAGATTCGCGAAGGCCGGCGCTGGGAGTCGCTCGATGGAGCGGATGGCGAAACCGCCGCGTCGCGCGAGCTGCTTCCACAGAATGTGGTCGTTCCAACGCACGATCCACATCGCAACAAATATTTGAGGCGCTTTGTCGCGGCACTGGAAATTGCACTTGGTGACCTTGCCGCAGAAGATCGTAAGCGGGTCGAACTTTACTACGCTCGTCAGAAGACCCTTGCTGAAATTGGGCGGCAGCTTGGCGAGCATGAATCCAGCGTCTCGCGTAATTTGGAGCGGGCGCGTCGCGAACTGCGAGTGCACATTGAGAAGCAATTAAGTGCAGGCCGCGCAGCTCATGATGGGACTGGCAGCGGCCCTGCACTAAGCGATGCAGAGATCGCGCTGTGCTTTCAGTACGGGGCCGAGGACGCTCCCATCGACTTTCGAAAATTGTTTCCTGCGAGGCGCGCGCTGAAGCCCAGCGGAGAGACTGAGGAATTGCCGTGAAGTGCTGCAAGAATAGATTCGGGAAACGTTCTAAGGAAGGAGAACGCCATGCCGTCTGATGATCGCGATCAGCAATTGGAACGCGCACTCGCCCGGCATTTGCGCGATGCATCACCCGATCTCGGTTGCCCGGATGCCGAAATTCTCGCAGCTTTGCACGAACGCACGCTCGTTCTGGATGAGATGGCGCGGTGGAAAGAACACATTGTGAGCTGCACTCGATGCCAGGAAACGCTTGCGCTCTTGGGCGAAACGGAAAGTGTAGAGGATGCGCTCTTAAACGAGCAGGAACGCCAGGAGCCTGTGTTGCTTCAGGAAGCTCTGCGCAAGGCCATCAGCCCACGCGGCGCGAATGCTGTGCACGCCGTGAGCAACTCCGTTGAAGCTGGTGATGTCCCTGCTGGCAGCAAACGAGGTTCGCCAATGCCTGTGCGGCGTCAGGCCTTACGCTGGCTGTTACCCATTGGCGCGATAGCTGCAGCAGCGCTGGTTTGGGTCGGTGTACACGAACGGCAGAACGTCGCCGAGAAACATGCCGAGAGGCAAGTGGCGGAGAATCGGCCGGAACCTGCTCCAATTCCGGAACAGCGTCCGCCCTCCCAGTCAATGAAAGAGAAGGCCGCGCCGGATTCGCCGGTCGTCCAGCCGTATTCTGATGTACCTGCAAAGCTCCCCGCGCCGAGTTTGCAGAAAAGCGCGCCGGTCGCCCCTTTGGGCAGCGCCGGACAATCGCTCGATGCGAAACGTGAAGAGAACAAGGAAGCAGCAAAGGCCAGCAAGGAGACGCAAAACGGCGACTCACTCAAGGGCGCAGAATCTAATCGGCTCGCCACGGTTCAATCAGGGGCCGAGATAGCTGCAGAGTCTGCGCCTGCGCCTGCGTTGGCCCCACCACCCGCGGCGGCTCCAGCTCGCCGAGATCACGCCGCGGTTGGCGGCGCGGCGGCCCTGAGCGCGATGCCGCAAACCGAGATGCGCCAAAAGAAAAGCGCAGACACGCGCAATGCGTTGGCATCTTCGATGAACAGGACCGTTGACAGCGCTTTCTCGTTACGAAACGTAGCGTCATCCGATCGCAGCGTGATTGTTGCGCCAGGCGATCAGCAAGCGTGGATCGTTGAAGGTGCCGGGAAGGTCCTGAACAGTTCGGATGGCGGCAAGACTTGGACGCCGCAAAATACCGGCGTCACGGCCGATCTGAGCACCGGGTCGGCACCTTCTCCTTCGGTAGCCTGGATCGTCGGAAAATCGGGAACCATCCTTCTTTCGGTGGATGCGGGCGCGCATTGGAAGCAGCTCACTTCTCCGATCACTGGCGATTTGGGCGGAGTGCATGCTGTTGACGCTCTTCACGCCATTATCTGGGACGAAGGTAATCGCAAGAGCTATAGCACCAGCGACGGTGGCGCCACCTGGACTCCCGTTGCCAACGAATAAAAGCTTGCAAGAAAGTCTGTCAGCTCCGTTCTAATAGCGAAGGCAAATTCCAGTCGAGGTGAAGCCATGAAGAGTTCGCAAGCCAGAGGTCACAGAGCGGCGCGCTGGGCAGTGACTGCGGTGGCAATGAGTTTAGCGGGAGCGGCGGCGTTTGTGCCCTCCTACCAAGCTGGGAAGAAACATGACCCGCAGGATAAAGAAGCGAATCGCCCGGCCGCTAGCGATCAGAAAACCACGCTTACGGATCAGACCGAGTTGGCAGTCACGGTTTACAACTCGAATATCGCGCTGATCCGCGACGTACGCCAATTGCAGATTCCCAGCGGAGAATTCCGACTGAAATTTGAAGATATCGCCGCAACTGTGAATCCCGCCACGGTACATTTTCGTTCGCTGAATGAGCCCGACAAGGTTTCTGTGCTGGAGCAGAATTATGAATACGATTTGTTGGAACCCGCCAAGCTGCTGAACAAATATGTAGGCAAAGAAGTGACGCTAGTGCGCAGCTACATGGAAAATAACACTACCAAGCACGAAGAAATAAAGGCCACTTTGCTGGCGAATAATAATGGGCCGGTTTGGAAAGTGGGCAACGATATCGTTACCGGTTTGTATGGCGAGAGCTACCGCTTTCCGGAAGTACCGGCGAATTTATATGACCGGCCGACGCTGTTGATGTCGCTGGAAAATTCTGGTGGGCACAAACAAAGTGTTGAGGCGTCGTACTTGGCCACGAATCTTTCCTGGAACGCGGACTATGTGCTCACCGTCGGGCGCGACGATAAGGCTGCGGATCTGGATGGATGGGTTACGGTTATCAATAATTCCGGCACCGCGTTTCACAATGCCAAGCTGCAATTAGTGGCGGGCGATTTGAATCGTGTTCCAGAGCCAATGCGTTATAAGGCAGCAGACATGATGGCGGCTGCGCCTTCGGCCAATCGCGCTGCGCAATTTCAGCAGGAAAGTTTCAGCGAATATCATCTTTATTCGCTGGGCCGGCGCACTTCCGTCGAAGACAAAGAGACTAAGCAGATCAGCTTGCTGGAAGGCAGTGGCGTGCCGGTAGAAAAGCTCTTCGTGGTGAATGGGCAGAATTTTTATTATCGCAATGTACAGAATCCTGGCTCGCCGCTAAAGGATCCAGTCCAAGTCTTCTACAAATTCAAAAACGAAGAGAAGGCGGGTCTCGGCGTGCCGCTGCCAGCCGGTAATGTGCGGGTTTATCAGAAGGACTCCAAGGGCGGCATCCTGTTTATCGGTGAAGATCGCATCGAACACACGCCCAAGGACGAGTTCGTCACCATTAAAATCGGCAATGCGTTCGATGTCGTGGCGGAACGTAAACAGACTGACTTCAAGAAAATCGCGGACCGGGTTTACGAAATGGCTTTTGAAATCACGCTGCGCAATCACAAGGATGCGCCTCTGACCGTACAGGTGAATGAGCCTATTGGCGGTGATTGGGAGATGTTGTCGTCCACGTACGATGCGAAGAAGATGGATGCGTTCGCGGCGCAATTTAACGTGCCGGTTAAGGCCAACGGTGAATCGGTGCTGAAGTATCGAATCCGCGTGAAGTGGTAGCGAGAGAGACTCAAAGAGCAATTCGGCCCGCCGCGCAACCGCCGGCGGGCCTTCTGTTTTGTGGAGCTCAGTGAAATTCGGCTACTGTTCGACGATGGCGTCCGCTTCGATCTCTACCAGCATCTCGGGCGAGATGAGTTTATTGATTTGAACCATGGAAGTGGCAGGCCGAATGTTTTTGAAAAACTCACCATGCGCGCGGCCGATTCTCTCCCAGTCGCCGATGTCGATCACAAAGATTCGTGTGCGCACCACATCTTTCAAGCTAGCGCCTGCGCGCGTCAACGCTGCTTCCAGGTTGCGGATAATCTGCACGGTTTGCGCATAGGCATCGCCTAAGCCCACGATTTTTCCGTCGGCACCGGTGGCCGTGGTGCCGGAAACGCTGATGTGATTGCCGATGCGGACGGCGCGAGAATAGCCCACGATGGGTTCCCACTGCGTGCCGCTGGATAGATTCTGCCGTGGCATAAAAGTTCCTCGGTGCCGCTGAATTCCTGCTGTTTCGCCTCTACATGTTAAACTTAAATGAACTTTCGCACACGCATGCAGGGCGCGTCTGCACCGGTCACGAGCTCAATAAATGCGCTGCAATAACATTATCGAGGCGGTGGGTCGAACGCCGCTGATTCGCCTGAATCGCATCGCGGCAGGTTTGAAGCCGCAAATCTGGGTGAAGGCGGAAATGCTGAACCCGGGCGGGTCGGTAAAAGACCGCATCGGCATCACCATGATTGACGACGCCGAGAAACGCGGCCTGCTTAAGCCGGGCGGCACAATTATTGAAGGAACTTCGGGGAATACTGGCATGGGGCTGGCGCTGGTGGCGGCGGTGCGCGGTTACAAGTGCGTATTCACTACTACCGACAAGCAGTCCAAGGAAAAAGTGGACCTGCTGAAAGCGCTGGGCGCTGAAGTCATCGTTTGTCCCACGGCGGTGGAGCCGGAAGATCCGCGCAGCTACTACAGCGTGGCGAAAAAACTGGCGCGCGAAATTCCCAATTCCTACTATCCGAATCAGTACGACAATCCTACCAATCCGGAAGCTCATTACCGCACCACCGGGCCAGAAATTTGGGAAGACAGCGAAGACAAAATCACCCATTTTGTGTGTGGCATGGGCACCGGCGGCACCATCAGTGGCGTTGGGAAATACTTAAAAGAGAAAAACCCTAACGTGAAGATTATCGGCGTCGATCCGGAAG
>JBAVNY010000457.1:0-1786 GCA_049691535.1 Candidatus Acidiferrum sp. | reverse complement strand
CCAGTATCAAGGTTAGTTGCCAGTCTGGGGGTACGTCGAGTCTCACCGCTTCCCGCCTCACTGCGAGCCTCCCCCTGTTCTCCGACATGAACTCGGCGGCACAAGCTAGGGGTCAATTCGCACCGGTGGCCCAAAGCAGATTGATCGTCGCGCTTTTTGAGGCGAGTTGGTGCATCTGCAACACATCCCTCTAACCAAGTGACTGCGATTGACCCGTGCGCTCGCCTTGGTTATTGCGCGAAGTTGAGGGTTTGGCACGAACCGCGCCTGCAGGTGGAATACTCCCCGCGCGTCGATATGTATTCCGCAGCGATTGATCCCCTAGTGGCTGTGTAGCTCGTTTCCAAGCAAGCTCATGGTTAAGAACAATCACGATTGCGAGCAGCGAAAAAATCAGCATGTGATTCTCCTTCTGTGACAGAACGAGTCTGTTCATGATGAATCCGGTGAAGCTACAAGCCAATGCGCCGGCCAGCGCGCCGGATTCCGACATATCGGAGAGATAATTCCGTAGGCCATACCAGACCGGGAGCACGAGCAACCCGACAAAAAAAACAAGTCCGGGGATCCCCGTCTCGACGACGAGCGACAGGATGTAGCTATCGATCTGGCCCAGCCCAATAATGAGACCTCCCAGCCCGAAACCGTGTCCGGTGATTGGATTTGACTTGATGAGTGGCGTCCCTGCGGCCCACTGAATGTATCGCGCGTCCGTGCTACTTGCCTGGGCGGCGCCGCCGAGCACCATATCGTGCACCTGATGGGAGCCCGCGATTACTCCAATGACACAGCCGATGCCGATAACGCCGAGCAGAGCAGCAATTGCTGGGACCAGACTTCCTCTACTGCTCACCGCTTTGCGAATCGAATAGAAAGTGACAAACACGGCGACGGATGCGATGACGCCGACGAACCCGCCTCGCGACCCCGAGCAGAAAATTCCAACGATTCCGCCGAAGGCAACGGCCCCCCCGAGGGCCCTCTCAAAAGGCGCCTCTCGGTGCAGAAGGAAAAATAGACCGATCGGGATGACGATGATTTGAAATTCGCCGAAAGCAAGCGGAGTGACAAAGGTCGACGACGCCCTGAATAGGCCGTTTCTAAAATCTTGAGGGTTTGGCAGAAGATTTACGAGCGTAGGATTGTTCTCGATCATTGTCGCCAACATACCTTTTGGAAAAATATCGACGAAGAATCGATGCTTGAGAAAAAACTCAACGACCCCGGCTCCGGTATTGAATAACGCACAGACGCAGATAATCTTCAATAGAAATACGATGTCATTCTTATCCCTAGCTATATAAATCATCGCAAAGAACGGCACATACCACGACAGGACTGCGTCTACCAAGAGAGAGGTGGATTCCGTCGGGCTTATTGACGTGAAAACTGAAAGAATCGCCACGGCAAGAAAGCCGGCCGCGCAGATGAAAATCAACAAAGAGGCGCGAACGCGCTCCGCGATGTGCCGTCGGACCTCAGATGATGCTGCTACCGCGACAAGGAACGGGACGATGAGAATAAATGTGGCAAGGCGGCGGACGGAAATCCAAGGCAGACCGGGGAACTGGACTGCATAATAAAACGGAATGATAAGATCGGCGATCAACATAAAGAAGAACGCCTTCCGAATGATGCCTGGCGATACGAGAGGCAGATCTGGCATCACCCAGAGCAGCACCACTCCAGCCACGGCGACTATTCCAAAGGCGCCCATCGGCGGCAGAATAACCGCGGAGAAGCCGAGAACGACGCCTAAAGCGATGGTCGCGGCCGACCATGCGAC
>JBAVNY010000456.1:0-5049 GCA_049691535.1 Candidatus Acidiferrum sp. | reverse complement strand
GATGAGTGACGGACTCCCTGAGTTGTCCCGGAGAATACTATTTTGTGGAGAGTGTGCCAAAAGATTTAACCTGAATATTCTTTCAGATTCAGTGTAAGAAATCGCTCAGGGCGCTTGAAATATTTGTATGGCGGCGCACGGTGGATTCGCATGTGAGAGAGCCATCGAGTGGAAGAAAACAGGCGTGATAACGGGAAGGGAGCGCGACGGAAACTTTATCGGTTAGCGGAGATTAAATTTCTGCCAGGCGATGGAATGAGACGGAACAGAGGCGAGGTGTTTGGCAATTTCTTTTCGGCCGTGGAAACTGGGGACGCCGGCGGGGTTGTGAGCCATGAGGACTACGGGCAGGCCGGGAAAGTGTGGCGCGAAATGGTCGATGAATTCGCGGGTTCTGCCGGGAGTCTGCAGAAGAGAATGTTGGATGGCAACTACGGCGAACGTCACGCCTTGCTGGTTAATTACCGCGGCCTCGAAGGTCATGGGGCGGCACCTCGTAGGAGAGAAAGTAGTGAGATGCGAGGGTTCTGTCCATTGAGACCAGAGGACAGGTGAGGGACAGGTATAGAACCACGAACTGGGAGCAGCCGCGACTTCGCCGTGCTACTCGCTGCCGAGGAAGGTGTAGCGGAGAAGGAAGAGGGCGCTGAGAATCCAGATGAGCGGGCTGATCTCGCGATATTTACCGGTGCCAACTTTGATGAAGGTGAAGGAGAGAAGGCCGAGGCTGAGTCCGGTGGCAATGCTGAAAGTGAGCGGCGTGGCGACGAGAGTAAGGAATGCAGGAAAGGCTTCGCTGAAATCGTTCCATTGGATGCGGGCGATGGAGCCGCACATGAGCGCGCCGACGAGGATGAGCGCGGGAGCGGTAGCGTAGACGGGAATAGCTGCGATGAGCGGGGCGCAAAACATGGCGAGAAGAAAAAGGGCGGCGATGACGAGATTGCCGAGACCAGTGCGCGCGCCGGCGGCTACACCAGCGGCACTTTCGATGTAACTGGTGACGGTGGATGTGCCGGTGAGAGCGCCGAAGATGGTCCCGAAGGCGTCGGCGAGCAGTGCGCGACTGGCGCGGGGAAGTTTGCCATCGACGAGGAAACCGCCTTCTTCGCAAACGCCAACGAGCGTGCCGACGTTATCGAAGAGATCGACAAAGAAAAAAACGAAGACCAGTTCGCCGAGGCCGATTTTAGTGGCGGCGCGAAGATCGAGTTTGAGGAATGTGCCGGAGGGATGCGGCAGAGACAAGAGATGGTCTGGCCAATGGGCGAGGCCAAGCGGGATTCCAACTAAGGTGATGGCGAGGATGCCGAGAAGAATGGCGCTACCTACGCGGCGCGCCATCAAGATAGCGATGACGATCAGGCCAACGGCTGCGAGGAGGACTTGCGGGTCGGTGAGTTTGCCGATGCCGACGAAAGTGGCGGGATTTGCGATGATAATTTTTGCATTGCGCAGGCCGATGAAGGCGATGAAAAGTCCAATGCCGCCGGCGGTGCCGTGTTTCAGACAGTCGGGAATGCCGTTGACGATTTGCTCGCGGACTTTGGTGAGGGTGAGGAGAAGGAAGAGAACCCCGGAGAGGAAGACGACCCCGAGAGCGGTCTGCCAGGGAACGCCGCGTCCAATGACGATGGAGTAGGCGAAGTAGGCGTTGAGAGACATGCCGGGCGCGAGAGCGATGGGATAGTTGGCCCAGACGCCCATGATGAGAGTGGCGACCGCGGCGGAGATGCAGGTAGCGAAGAGCACGCCGTCGACGGGCATGCCGGCTTCGGAGAGGATGCGGGGATTGACCACGACCACGTAGGCCATGGTCATGAAGGTGGTGAGGCCAGCAAGAAGTTCGCGACCAACGGTGGTTTGATTTTCCTGGAGGTGGAAGATGCGCTGGAGCAACCTGGACTCTCCGCAAACGAATTGATTGACGTGACGCAGGAAGCGCGACGCTAGACAATAACAGAACTGGGCATCATCCGCGCAAGGCGGAGTGGGGCGCAAGGAAATTGGCGAGCCATTGATTGAATTGTTCGCAGCGAAAATTTGAATGAGGTGGAAATACGGGGATGCTTGACCGGGCTGCTATGCTTTGCGACAAGCAGATTGTGGCGTAGTTGGCGGTGGGTGGGACGGGGGAAGTTCTTGTCGGAGATAAAAACTAAACCTGGGAAATGGGCTATGCGATTTTTGGATTGCAAAGTGTGGGCGGGATTGGTGTGCGTGTTGGGGTTGGTGGTGAGTTGTTGCGTAGCGGTGCGCGGGCAGAGTGGCGGCGGGATCGTGAGTGGCGGAAGTGGAGAGCGCGAGAAGAAAGCGGCGGCGAAGTTCGAGGCGGTGCGCGGAAATCCGCTAGACTTGCGGGAATTTTTGAAGGGCATGCCGAAAGGAGCGGACCTGCACAATCATCTGAGTGGCGCGGTGTATGCGGAATCGTTCATCCGCGTGGCTGCGGAAGAACATATGTGCGTGAGTCTGGACACGCTGGTGGTTACGCCAGGAACTGCGGCGACGGGAGGGCTGGAGGCCAAGCCGGAATGCGGAGACGGAAAAGTGCCAGCGGATACGGCTCTGCGGGATCAGCATTTGTACGACGCGCTGGTGGATGCATTCTCGATGCGCAGCTTCGTGCCTTCGACGGGCATAACGGCGCACGATCATTTTTTCGCAGCTTTCGGGAAATTCGACAAAGTATACGACGTGCATTTGGGAGATTGGATTGACGAAGTAGCGACGCGAGCGGCGGCACAGAACGAACAGTATCTGGAGTTGATGCATACGCCGGGATCCGCGCATAGCGTGGCGTTGGGAAAAGAAATTGGATGGCACGGGGATTTCGCGAAGATGCGAGAAGCGTTGCTGGCGAGCGGATTGGATGAGGATCTGGCGGCGAGTAAGAAATCGCTGGATGAAGCGGAGGCGTTGCGGAGGAAACGCGAGCGTTGTGGAGAGAAGGATGCGGCGGCGGCGTGCAGAGTGGAAGTGCGTTATTTGTGCCAGATATTGCGCGGATTTCCTATGGAGCGGGTGTTTGCGCAGACGCTGGAGTGTTTCGAGATCGCGGCGTCGGACCAGCGGTATGTGGGAATCAACCTAGTGATGCCGGAAGACGGGTACATCGCGCGGACGGATTATACGCTGCACATGAGGATGATTGGATTCATGCACGAGGTGTATCCCAAGGTGCATATCAGCTTGCATGCGGGAGAAATTGCGCCGTACGAGGTGCCGTACGAAGACCTGTGCTGCCACATCCGGCTGGCGGTGGAAGTGGGGCGCGCGGAACGGATCGGGCATGGCGCGGAGGTGATGTATGAGGACCGGCCGTATGAATTGCTGAAAGAGATGGCGGCGAAACACGTGATGGCGGAAATCAATTTGACCAGCAACGATGTGATTTTGGGAGTGAGTGGGAAGGAGCACCCGCTGCCGATTTACAGGAAATACCATGTGCCGGTGGCGTTGTCGTCGGACGATGAGGGCGTGTCGCGAATTGATTTGACGCATGAGTATGTGCGTGCGGTGCAGATGTATGGATTCAAGTATGGGGAGTTGAAGGTGATGGTGCGAACAGGAGTGGAGCATGCGTTTTTGCCGGGACAGAGTTTGTGGGTGGAGGCGGATGAGTTTGGACGAGTTCAGGCGGCGTGTGGGGGAGATGTGCTGGGGGCGGAAAAGCCGTCTGCGCGGTGTGGAGAATTCTTGAAGGGGAGCGAGAAGGCGCGGCAGCAGTGGGAGTTGGAGCGGCGATTCGGCGTGTTTGAGGGAAAATTTTGACGCAGACAGAAAAAACGGCGGCGGGTTATGGATTGCGGCGGGAAGTTTTGTCGCCGATGGAGACGCTGGCCCAGTCGGTGTCGACGATTGCGCCGACGACCACGCCGGCCGCGACGATTCCGCTGGTGTGCGCGCTAGCCGGAAATGGGACATGGCTGGCGTACGTGTTGGCAACCGGGGCGATTTTGCTGGTGGCGCTATGCATTGGGAAATTTGCCAAGTATTCGGCGTCACCGGGGTCGCTGTACACGTATGCATCGATGATTCTGCCGCCGGCGCTTGGCGCTACGGCGGCGTGGAGTTTGTTGCTGGCATACATTGCTACGGGAGCGAGTGTGATCGGGGGCTTCTACCACTACGGAAATTTGCTGCTGCGGGATGCGACGGGACATGGAACGTCTGCGGCATTTCTGGCAGTGCTGGTTACGGTGACTTCAATTTTTATTGCGTGGCGGGACGTGAAAATTTCGGCGCGGCTGATGCTGTGGATTGAAGCGGTCTCGGTATCGTTGATTTTGATTGTGGTGACACTGGTGCTGGTGCGGCATGGATGGCATGTGGATTGGCAGCAATTCCATTTGAGCGGAATGAGCCCGAGTGGATTGCGATTGGGATTGGTACTGGCGCTGTTCAGCTTTGTTGGATTTGAGAGCGCGACGACGTTGGGGGAGGAAGCGCGTAATCCGCTGAAGACGATTCCGCGGGCGGTGATTCAAAGCGCGCTGCTGGCTGGAGCGATTTTTACATTGTGCGCGTACACCGAAGTGCTGGGATTGCGAATTGCGGGGCAGGATCTAGGGAAGAGCGAAGCGCCGATGCGAGTGCTGGCGAGCGTGGGCGGAATTCCGGTACTTGGCTTGCTGATTGATATGGGCGTGCTGGTGAGCATGTTCGCGGGCACGCTGGCGTGCATCACGGCGGCAGCGCGGGTGTTGCTGCTGATGTCGCACAACGGATTGGCACACGGATCGCTGCGGAAGACGCATGCGCGGAATGAAACGCCGACGTTGGCGATTGTGGTGACGGGGTTGGCGGCGGTGCTGCCGGTGGCGATACTGGCGATGCGCGGGGCGAGCGGGCTGGATGTATATGGATGGATGGGATCGCTGGCGACGTATGGATTTATTGTGGCGTATGCACTGGTGAGTGTGGCGCTGCCAAAATATTTGCGGGAGCACGGCGCGTATCGTCCAGGGATGCAGATCATTCCGTGGCTGGCGTGCGGGGCGATGCTGCTGGCGCTGGCGGGGAATTTGTATCCGGTGCCGGAAGGGC
>JBAVNY010000455.1:0-1506 GCA_049691535.1 Candidatus Acidiferrum sp. | reverse complement strand
AGGCCTCCATTGGCATTCGCACCTGAAACGCTCAGGTCATCATCCACCCAGAAAGCGATATCGCTGCCAAAGTTTCCCGCCATGAAGATGCTGAAGAAGCCGGGTTCAAAATCGGTGCGCGGCACATACGGCCCGGTGCTCTGTCCGGCAATGTTGTAGTTGTTGGCGTTGCCGCTAGTCACCTGGAAGAACTGGTTGAAGCGCAGTCCAACTGGAGGCAGTCCAGGAATCGTTCCCGGGAAAACGGTGTGTGGCCACAGCTCTTTTTGCGCCGGGGCGCCCAACATAACCGGGGGCACCTTGATGAAATCCTCGTCTCCCTTCGGAAACTTGAATCCCGCGTCTTTGAACGCCTTGCCAAAATCGTTGAGCTTGGGAAAGTCAACGTGGCAAGTCGTGCAAGAGGTGCCGTACTGCCGGGAGAAAGGCGGAATTGCATAACTGCTTCCGGCAAGCAGGACTACAGCAAAAATGAGAGCAAAAAACAGGGACACCGGACGACGCGTATCCATAAGATCGCCTCCTTGGCGGTCAGAGTGGCAAACCTTCGCTTCAATTATTTGTGACCCGAATCGGAAGTGATTATCGGGGGTGGAGTTAACATCACGCAGCGGCGTCTGTCACAACCGGGTGTGATCAGGATCACACCCGGGTTTTAACCTCCGTAGCCTATAGAATTGGCGGGAAGACCTTGTCTGCAGAACGTCAACAAGCGGTAAAAGGATTGTTCAGGCAGCGGGGATGGTTGTTCAGCCTCAGTGGCTAAGGCCGGGCAGCGCTTGGGGCAAGATTCCAGCACTCTCGCGCAATCATCCAATCTTCTTGAGCGTGAATGATTAGTACACGAACAGCGGATTCCTGGGGAGAAATGTCCCGGTCTTCGGAAGACGGGATATTCTTTTCGCTATCAACTTTCAGGCCCATAAATGCAAACTTCTCGCATGCGGCCGCGCGCACCTCTGACGAGTTCTCGCCGACACCGGCAGTGAATATCAGTGCGTCCAGACCACCCAGCACCCCAATCATCGAACCGATCCCCAAGTGAAGGCGATGGATGTACATGTCGAACGCCAACTTCGCCCGTTCATGGCCATTCCTGACCGCGGCCAGAATATCGCGCATGTCGCTGGAGACTCCCGAGATGCCCAGCAGCCCTGACTTCTTATTAAGGATGTCGTCGAGTTCATCTCCGGATCGCTTCTGCTGCCGCACCAGATAAGTAACGATGCCAGGATCAATGGACCCCGAGCGGGTACCCATCATCAGACCTTCGAGCGGAGTAAAACCCATGGTCGTGTCGACACTCCGCCCGTCGCGAATCGCGGCCAGCGAGCAGCCGTTGCCGAGATGGCAGGAGACAAGCCTCAGGGCGCTGGACTCACGGCGCAATAGTTGGGCGGCACGGTGGGCGCAGTATTGGTGGTTGATTCCGTGAAATCCGTAGCGGCGAATTCCCTGCTCGAGCCACTCGTAGGGCCCGGGATAAGTCGCAGCCGACGACGGTAT
>JBAVNY010000454.1:0-24601 GCA_049691535.1 Candidatus Acidiferrum sp. | reverse complement strand
GGGAGTGGGGGTGGCTTGGGCGGCTACGGAGGAGAGGTAGGCTGCTACGTGGGGGTGGTTGCGCTCTTCGGCAATTTGCAGGGCGGATTTGCCATCGTTGCTGCGGTGGTGGACATCGGCACCGTGGGCGATTAGCTGCTTGACGATTTCGCGATGGCCGTTGGCGGCGGCGGCGAGCAGCGGCGTGTAGCCTGGGCCGTAGCGGTAATTGACGTTGGCGCCTTTTTCCAAAAGCCATTTCACAACGTCGGTGTGGCCTCCGGTGACGGCGCCGGTGAGCGCATTGTAGCCGGTGCCATTGGTGGCGGCCGCATTGATGTCCGCGCCTTTTTCCGCGAGATAGGCGGCAACATCGAGATGACCGAAGACGGAAGCGAGAGCTACGACCGGAAAACCATCTGGGGAAAAAGAATTGGCAAGAGCGGGATTTTTGTCGACGAGTTCTCTTACGCGGTCGATACGTCCGGTGGCGGCGGCGTCATGAATCTCGAGTTGCGCGCCATGGAGAATGAGGAGATCACGGATTTCGCGCTGGCCGCGATAGACGGAAGTGAGGACGGCAGAGAGGCCGGTATCGTCTTTGGCGGAAGCGAGGTCGGGATCGACTTCCAGCAGAGCTTCGACGCGCGAGTAGTCGCCGGTTTTAATGGCGTCGAAAAATCCCGTGGCGGGACTCATGAAATAAAGCCTCCAGAAAGAATAGATGACCGGCGAGAGCGCGCGGGTGCGTACAGCGAAACTGTGCGGTGAACGATCAACGCCGTGAACGGTCCTTGCGAACAGCCTCGTCGATGAGCGCGTCGAGTTCCACGCGAGACAAGGTTACTCCGTCGGTATCGTTCTGCCCGGTGTCGCAGGTTTCGGGAAGCTCAGCGCCGCCCCCTGGGGGCGGTGTGACATGGTAACGAGCCCGCGCAGCCATCAGCTTAGCGACTTCGCGAGTGGTGAGGAGCTGCGGCTCACCAGCCAAACGCGCCGCCAACATAATTTTAGCGAAATGCTCGAGAGTTTCCATGCGGAAAAAGGCGGTGAGGAGGTCGGGGCCGCAAGTGACGGCACCATGATTGGCGAGTAGCAACGCGTCATAGTGCGGTACGTAGGGTTCGAGCACAGCGCCTAGATCCGGCGTGCCGGGAGTGGCGTAGCGGACCAGCGGAATTTTGCCGAGGCACACCACGATTTCGGGAAGCAGGGCTTGATCGAGACCGAGACCCGCAGCGGCGAAACCAGTGGCAGTGGCGGGATGGCCGTGACAGACGGCTTGGACATCGGGGCGCATGCGGTAGAAGAGAAGGTGCATGCCGGCTTCAGAAGAAATTTTGCGATCACCTTGCAGGTGACGGCCGTCCATATCCATGACCACGAGATCCCCGGGCGACATCATGCCCTTGTTCATGCAGGTGGGAGTGGTGAGGATGCGGTCGGCATCGAGCCGAATGGAGAGATTGCCTTCGCCAGCAACGATGAAGCCGCGTTCATACATCCAACGGCCAATCTGGCAAATATCACGGCGGTGCTGTTCTTCAGTTCTTGCAGCAAGCTCGGGCGACGAGTCCGATGGCACGGTACGGACTCCTTCCTCGACCACGGGGTGGTGCGATCTACTCGGGAGCGATCGTATAGGGTAGTGCTGGCAGAAAGAGTACGCTTGGAGACCCAGAAAGCCAAGGGCAAATCACGCGTAAATGCCTCGTAATTTGAGGGCAGTGGCGACTCGGTCAATCGACAGCATGTAGGCGGCGATTCGATTGTTGACGCGATGGGTTTCGGCGTAGCGAACGACTTCGTCAAAGGCGCGGTCCATGACGTCGAAGAGCCGCTCATTGACTTCGCTTTCGCGCCAGAAGAAGCCCTGGCGGTCCTGAACCCATTCGAAATAGCTGACGGTGACGCCACCGGCATTGCCGAGAATATCGGGCACGGTGAAAATGCCTTTGGCATCGATGATGGCATCGGCCTGCCAGGTGGTGGGGCCATTGGCGCCTTCGCAAAGGATTTTGGCCTGAACCTGGTGGGCATTTTGTTCGGTGATTTGATTTTCGATGGCGGCGGGAATGACCACATCGCAGGGCTGGAACAAAATGTCGCGAGCGCTCATTTTGGTGCCGCCACCGGGAAACTCCTGGAGCGGCTTCTTCTGCGTGTAGACCCAGTCGATGACTTTGGGAACGTCGAAACCCTTCTCGTTGTAAAGACCACCACCAATATCGGCGAGGCCGACGATGCGATAGCCGGCTTTCTGCATGAGTTCGGCGGCGAGCGAACCAACGTTGCCAAAACCTTGAACGCAGACACGGGTGGTTTCTTTTTTCATACCGAGCTTGGCGAGGGCCTTATCGACGCAAATCATGACGCCGCGGCCGGTGGCTTCGCGACGGCCACGCGAGCCGCCCAGTTCGATGGGCTTGCCGGTGACAACAGCGGTAGTAGCTTGACGGGCGTGCATGGAATAGGTGTCCATGACCCAGGCCATGGTCTGCTCATTGGTGCCTACGTCGGGAGCCGGAACATCGCGCTCGGGCCCGAGCCAGTCGGAAAGTTCAGCGGTGTAGCGGCGGGTAAGGCGTTCAAGTTCGCCACGAGACATTTTGCGGGGATCGCAAATGATGCCGCCTTTGGCGCCACCAAACGGGATATCAACTACCGCGCACTTCCAGGTCATCCATGCAGCGAGAGCGCGGACTTCATCAATGCTGACATCGGGAGCGAAACGGATTCCGCCTTTGCCGGGGCCGCGCACGGTGGAATGCAAAACGCGATAGCCGGTGAACACTTCGAGCTGGCCATTATCCATGCCGACGGGAATGTAGAGAGTGATTTCCTTATCGGGATATTTGAGATAGCGGTAAATGCCCTGCTCGAGGCCTAATTTGTTGGCGGCGACTTCAAAACGCGCTTCGGCGTTTTGGTAGACATTCATCTCTTCGGGTGCTGGAGCTAACGTGGACATGCACAAGACTCCTTACAAGTTGCGGCCGGTTTGGGGCCACGTACGGCAGAGTTCGGCCTGAAAAAAGCGGCAGGCCTGAAAAATTAAGTGGGTCAACGAGGTGAACGCGGCGGGCTACCCATCCCACCGGAACGGCTAATTGACCGGGGTTTCAGTATACGAAGCGAAATTGCGCCCTGCAAGGGAGTGGGAATGGAGTGGTTGCTTGTGGGGAAATGGTTGGTCGGGCGCGGTTGGCAAACGTGCAGACGGCGGTTGTGAAGAACTGCGTCATGGGTAAGACAGGGGCACGATATATCGTGCCCCTACAAAGAAATTTGCGACGAAGATTACTGAATGCGGAATTGAACGGTGACGGTGAGGTGCATGGAGGTCGGGCTGCCGTCGAGTTGCGCTGGAGAATACTTCCATTGCTTCACGGCGTCGAGGGCGGCTTGATGAAGAACGGGAGAGCCGGAAAGTACCTTCATGGTGGTGACGTTACCTTGGGCATCGATCAAAGCGTCAAGGGTGACGTTGCCGGAGATGTGTTGAGAGCGCGCCATAGAAGGATAGACCGGGGGAACGGACTTGATGAGGCGGGCTTGCTTGACGTCTCCGCCAACGGGAGCCGGAGCGACGGGTTCTTTACTGCGGCCGCCAGTCAGGCTGGAAAGCGCATCGGCATTGGGAGCAACTTGCGAACCGACGTTGAGTTCAGTGTCGGAAGAATCGGGTGCGGCGCTGGAAGAATGATTCACGACGGGAGTGGCCAGGCGCACGTCGCCGAGAGCCGGTTTTTTGGGTTGCGCGACAGCAGGAGTTGGGACTGCGGCAATCAAGCTTTCTTTGAGATTTTTTGTTGAGGACGGCGCGGGGACGCTGGAAGTCGTGGAAGCGGCGCTTGCTGGTTGCGAAGACGCGGGAGTCGCTGAAGGAGCAACGGTCTTCGCCGAAATGACCGGAGCGTTCGTTTCGGGCGGCGCGCTCACGGGCGATGACGAGGAAGCAGGCGCAAAATTTGTGGGCTGCGACGAGGTCACGGCTTTCGGCGCTGGCGATCCGAGTAAACCGGAGAGTGCGTTGCCGGGCTGCTGGGAATACCAGAAACCACCGGCGGCGAGAGCGATGGTGGCAGCAGCCAAGCCGAGGAACAAACCCTTTTTAGAGCCGGAAGAGCTTGATGCGGATTCCGTAGAAGAGTCGGAAAGCAGCTGTCCGCCGAACATGGCGGGCTGATCATGCTGCGAAGAATTTTCGGTGAAGCTAGAGGAAGATTCCTTGGAAGTCGCCTCGGAGGTGGATGGAGCGTCGACTACCGGGACAGATTCGGATTTGGCGGCAGACGATTCGAGAGCAGACGCTTCGGAGTTGCGAGCCAAGGGCGCGAGCCACGAGGGAATTTGAACTTCTTCTTTATCGAGGGTGCTGAAAGATTTTTGTGGGGGTGCGGGCACTTTGATTGGGGCGGGGATGATGGCTGGCGCCACGGGAGCGGGCGTCGGTGCCGCTGGAGCGAGATCCAGTTTGGTCAACTCCAAAATTTTTTGCGCGGTGATGTCGGGCTTGGCGATTTCTTGCGGCGCGATGCTTGCGGCGGGCTTGGCGGCCGTTTCGGTGAAGAGCATGGCGCTTAGTTGCTCTTGCAGGCGAGCGGCTTGTAGCTTGAGTTCATCGGTGGATTGCTGCTTAGCGGAGGCTTGCGGCGTCGGCTCGGATTTCACACTTACGGGCGGAGCCACTGGAGCGGGAGGAGCGGGTGGTGGTGCGACTGGCGCCTGCGGCACAGAAAAAATCGCGGCGATTTGTTTGGTGTAATCGTGAGCTGGAGCTTGAGGGCCTTCGGGCTTGGCGGTGTGAGGCGTAACGGGAGCAACGGGAACGCTGGCTACAGGCGACTTGAGTATTGGCGCCGCATGAACTGGAGCCGGTGGAGGAACGACGGAAACTGGTGTCGGAGCGGAAGTGATGCTGTCAAAAACAGGAGCAGGAGGCTTGGGAGGTTCCGGGGTGACAATCGCGGCCGGCGGAGGAACGATGAGCGGCTTGCTGGCGATTGGCGCTGGCGGAACTGGCGCCGGTACGGAAACGGTTGGCTTCACGGCAACTGGCGCTGGGGGCGGAATGATTTTAGGAGCTGCGGGAACAGATTGCACGGGTGCCGCGGCCTGCGGCGCTACATTCGCCGGAGTTGCCGGGCGAGGCGCTGCAGGAATGGCAGAAGCCGTAGGCGCACCCGCTGCGGGAAAGCGCATGCCCCAGAAACCGGGAGCCGGTTCGGTGAATTCCAGTTCGACGTAGCCAGTGACGGTCCGATAGTTTTTCGATTTAACGACCTGACAGACGACTTCTTTTTTCGTTTTATCGTTGGTGAGGAAAATTAACTGGCCAGAGGCGAGAGCGGAGGCCAGGCGAATGACGGCGCCATTGTTGAAGACCAGAACGGTTTGCGTGGATTCGGAAAAGGGCTCTCGCTTGTCGGAACCTTCGATGGTGCGAGCACCATTCACACTGACGGGAATTTCGAGAGCGACCGGCTGCGATCGCGAGGGATCGGCGGCAGTTTTGTTGACGGGATTGCCGGAGGCGGGAGAGGCGACCGCGGCATCATTTTCTTTAACAATAGGCGCCATTGGACACTCGCTAAAAAAGGGTTAGGAGCGACAACCCTGCCAAGAGAGGTAGACAGACAGAGGCGCCCCGCGTACCTCTTTATGTTGCGGGCTGGCCGGAAGGGCGACCTATAGTACTGGCGTACTACGATGGAAACATTGGCGCGGCGGTGGGCGCGATTGCGGGCTAGGTGACGAGGCGCGGCGAAAGCAGAAGCACCACGAGCGCTGCGTAGGCGAATGAATCGGCGGCGATTTCAAGGGAGTGGGCGATGCGGAGCGTCATGGAGAATTGATGCGCTTGCAGGAGACCGAAAAGGCCGACGGTGAACCAGTGGGCGAGGCCGAGAGAGAAGATAAGTGAGCCACGCTTCCCTTTCCAGAGAATTAGAAACGGCAACGAGGCAAGAAGGAAGAGGGTGCTACGAACAAGTTGCACCGACATGATGGTGGAAAGTGGCGGAAGAACTAATCCGGCAATGCCGGCGCGGTAAGTGGGAACGACGATGGGCGCAACCAAGGCGCCGAAAACGAAGTAGACGAGTGGAAACGCGAGGATAGCGGCGGGGATGCGCCACAGCCATGCTATCGGCGATCCCGTGGAAAAAAAAGTAACGAGTCGTTGCGAGGCGGTTTGAGCTTGAGCGTTGTCGCGTGGCGCTAAGAAGGACAAGCAGGCTCCCAAAGCGAGCGCGGGAAAAATACAACTGAGAATAAGGGGCGGCGCGGTGATAGGAGTCAGCATGGTGGTGAAGATCAAGATTTCGATCGTGGCGTTCAAACCCATGCAGATGAAAATGAAGAAGGAAAAGGCGAGGGTGCGTTCGAAGCGCGTGCCGCCGATGCCGCGAGCGAGGGGCGTGAGTGCGAGTCCTAAAAGGAGCGAGGTGAAGAAGAAGGCGCGGACGGCTTCGGATTGGGAGACGCCGGGAGGGGAAAGATTGGGAATGCCGAGATGGAGGGTGGCGCCGAGTGCACCCATGAACATGGTGGCGATTACGTAGACGAGGCCGCAAAGAAGGGCCTTCACGGCGAGGACGACGGTGGATTTAGAAGTGAGCATAAAAGTAGATAAGCCTGGCGGGAAGGATGCCACTCGGCGTTGGAAGGCGCAAGGACGTGCGTCACGTGGAGATGCGGGACGCTATTTCTTTGTGTTGAGGGGCGGCTGGAAACGGTCGTCGACAGTGACTTGATAGCCGGTGACGAGTTTATTGGTTTCGTTGGCCATGCCGATGATTTGCTGGAGTTCCTTGAACATTTCGGGAGTCATGCCCTTGGAAAAGGCGGAGGCGGTGTGGGAAGCGATGCAGTAGTTGCAATTGTTGGTGACGCTGACGGCGATGTAGAGGAGTTCCTTGGTGAGCGGATCGATGGCGCCGGGAGCCATGATGGCTTTGAGGGATTCCCAGGTGCGCTTGAGGAGAACGGGATCGTGAGCGATGGCGCGCCAGAAATTATTGATGTAGTCGGTTTTGCGGGTGGTGAGGATGTCGTCGTAGATGGCTTTGACTTCGGGGCTGGCGTCTTGGTAGTCGATGAGACCAAAGGTGGACATCGGGATTCTCCGTGGATTTGAGGTATGAGTGCGGAAGAAATGTTAGCTGGAATTGTGGTGAGGTGCCAGGATGGGCGGCTTCGCGGGTGGAAACGGAGGAAGAAAAGGATAACGCTGAGACGCAGAGGGCGCTGAGGTGCGCGTAGAAAACGGGGGATGGTTGCGATGCGGGCGGGATTGCCATGTGCGGGATCTCGCCGCGATCCCTCCGCTGCGCACGCGGCGTGCTCCGGTCGGGACGACAATTCTTGCTTGACGCATTTTTTGGGAGGTCGGTTGCGGTGTGAACGGAACCTCAGCGGCTGAAGCCGCGTTCGCTGGACGTTGTTTGTGGCGCGACTAAAGTCGTTCCCTGACGAATGCACGGCGTGGAAAGAGAAAGACAAGTCCCCATACGCAACTACGGCGTATGGGGCACCCGGCGTGAGAGAAACCCAGGAGCCAGCCTGAAGGCTGGCCCCTACAGTACGGAAAAGAGAACCCAAGAGCACAGCCAGGAATGGCTGTGCCACACGGACGGCTGAAAGCCGTGCCCTGGCGGAAGCTTCCTGCCGGGTATTAAATCGATATAATGGCGGGTATCGGAGGAACCTGCGATGGACTTCTCTGCTCTGCACTTCCGTGCTCTACGGTTCTTCGGTGTGCGCTCGCTTGGCCGGCAATTCCCTGTTGTGCGTTTTGTTGGCCGACGCTTCCCTGCCCTGAACAAAACTTTAAGACTTATTCCGGTTATTTTGGCAACGGTGAGTGTGGGCGCTGGAGTTTGTCGCGCGCAGACGATTCGGGTCGATGTTACACCGGGGCGGGCGATTGCGTTTGATCCGGACTTGGCCTTGGGGACGTCGATGGATATTTTGCCTGCGAAGGAATTCGATACGGTGTATAGCGAGGCGGTGATTAAGGAGTCGCTGTCGGCGGGCTGGGGGCCGGTGACGTACCGGCAGAATACGGAATTGACGATTGATGCGTGGCATTGGAATCCGAACGGAACGTGGAGCAACGCGGAAGAAAAGAGCGGCTACTTCACGGGGAATGCCGAGCCTAAGGATTTCTTGCGACGGTCGTATGGATATTCGTTGCCGCATCGAGGAACGACGCGGAGCGATGCGGGCGAGTTTCAATTTTCGCGGATTACGGATGGAGACGAGGGCAGCTACTGGAAGAGCAATCCGTATTTGACGGAGAAGTTTACGGGCGAGAGCGACGCGCTGCACCCGCAGTGGCTGGTGGTGGATTTCGGGACGCCACAGGAGATCAGCGCGATACAGATTGTTTGGGGAAACCCGTACGCGAAGAAATATGTGGTGGAGTATTGGAACGGAAAAGAAGATGCGCTTACGAAACAGTCGAGCGGGGCGTGGGTGAAATTCGCAAACGGCGAAATGAGCACTGGGAAAGGCGATGCGGACCTGATGCGATTGGCGGAGCATCCAATGGCGGCGCGGTTTCTGCGAGTGTGGATGACGGAGTCGTCGAACACCTGCGACACGCATGGCAGTGAGGATCCGCGGAACTGCGTGGGCTACGCGATCGGGGAAATTTATGCGGGCAATTTCAATTCGCTGGGACAGTTTGTGGATTTGATTCACCACACGCAGGGGCAGGCGCAAACGGCGGTGCAGGTCTCGTCGATTGATCCGTGGCATACGGAAGGGGACTTGATCGCGACGCGAGTGCAGACCGGGTTCGATTTATTTTTTACCAGCGGGGTCACGAATCATTTGCCGGCGATGGTGCCAGTGGCGATGGTCTACGCGACGCCCGAGGATAGCGCGGCGGAATTGGCGTACATCGAGAAGCGCGGCTATTCGGTTTCGTATGTGGAGATGGGCGAAGAGCCGGACGGACAATTCATGTTGCCGGAAGATTACGCGGCGCTGTACCTGCAGTGGGCGACGGCGCTGCACAAGGTGGATCCGAAATTGAAATTGGGCGGGCCGATTTTTACCGGTGTGAATGAGGATATTAAGGCGTGGCCGGATGCGCAGGGGCGGACATCGTGGCTGGGGCGATTTGTGGACTATTTGAAGGCGCACGGACGGATGAGCGATTTGAAGTTTGTTTCGTTCGAACATTATCCGTTTCCGCCGTGTGACATTTCGTGGGCGGATTTGTATCGCGAGCCGGAGTTGATGGGAAATATTTTGAAGGTGTGGCGCGAGGATGGGGTGCCGGCGGATGTCCCGCTGATGAATACGGAAAGCAATGTTTCTTGGGAGTTGACGGATCCGATGCAGGATGTGTTCGCGGGATTGTGGTTGGCGGATAGTGTGGGCGCGTTTCTGGCGAATGGCGGCGCGGTGTATTACCACTCGCCAATGCAGCCGGAGCAGTTGCGGCCGGGGTGTCATGCGTGGAGCACGTATGGAAATTTTGTGGCGAATGCGAATCTGGAGATTCGGCAACATACGGCGCAATATTTCGCGAGCCAGTTGCTGAATCTGGATTGGGTGAAGCATGGCGCGGGGGTGCACCAGTTGTATCCGGCGAGCGCGGATTTGCGGGACGAGGCGGGGCATGTGTTGATGACGGCGTATGCGGTGAAGCGGCCGGATGGGAAGTGGTCGCTGCTGGTCATTAATAAGGATGCGAGTAACGCGCATGAGGTGAAGATTGCGTTTGTGGCGGATGGGAAGGATTTGGCGCAGCATTTTGCGGGTGAGTTGGAGTTGGTGACGTTTGGGGCGGCGGAATATGTGTGGCATCCGTTTGGGATGGCGAGTCATGCGGAGCCGGCGGGGCCTGCGAAGAGGAGGAAGGTGAAGGAGGGGGAGAAGATTGTGGTGCCGAAGGCCTCGGTGATGGTGATTTCGGGGCGGGTGGAGTGAGTACGGCGAGGTTGGCTCGATGAGGGATTTCTCGCGGGATGACGTGGGTGATAGACGGATTGGTGTCGATTGAAAGTGAATCTAAACCCCCACCCTTGAAAACCAAGGGTGGGGCACCCGCTTGAGTTATTTTGAGGGGGATTGGGGTGGGAAGAGTGGGAGGTTCTCGGCCTTCCAGCGCATGGCGGCGTAGATGCGATTGCAGCCGCTGGGATGATCGAAGAAAATCCACTCTTCGACGGGGCCGGGATTCATTTTGCGATATTCGCCGAGATGGATGGCGGCTTGAGCAAAACCGTCGGGTTGGCGGCTGGCGTTGAGGCCGAACATGTCGGCTTCGTATTCGGTGGTGCGGGTCTGGGTGTTTTGAATCGGCGTGAGCACGAAGAAAAAGAGTGTGCCGAGAAGAAAGACGAGCGGCAAGACGGCGGTGTCGCCGATTCCTTGAATATGCCATTGCGCGCCCCAACGGGCGAGTGCCCAGGTTAAACCCCAACGCAGAAACGCGAAGAACGCGACAATCACGACAAAAATAAAAAGCATGTCTTTGTAAATGTGGTTGAGGACGTAGTGGCCCATCTCGTGGCCCATGACCGCTTGAATTTCTTCGGGCGAGCCGCGACGAAGAAGATTGTCGTTCAGGGTGATGCGCATGGTTTTGCCAAAGCCGCTGACGTTGGCGCTCATGCGCGTGGTTTGTCGCGACGCATCGATCTGGAAAACGTCGTGAGCGGGAATGCCATTGGCGCGGGCCATCGAGAGGATGGGCTGCGTAACTTTCGGATCGTCGAGGCGAGTGATTTTGTTGAACATCGGCAGCAGGTAGATGGGCGCGATCATCACAGTGAAGATGACGAACAGCATGGCGGCGATGGCGCCCCAGATGTGCCAAGTGTTTGGCAGGCGACGCACGATGCCGAAGAGAATCATGGCGATGATGCCGCCGAGAACTACGCCGATGAGAAGACCTTTGAGTTGATCGCCGAACCACGGGCCGAAGGTTTGGGTGGCGAGGCCGTATTTGTGCTCGCGAATGTAGCCTTCATAGATGGCGAGCGGAAATTGGATGAGATAGGTGACGATGAGGAACTCGACCCAGACGATGAAGGTTTGCAGTGGACGAAAGCGAGTGAGGCGCACGGCGAAATTGCGCATGCTGGCAGACCATCCGAAATGCAGCAAGAGCCAGTAGGCGAACAGGGACATCAGGAAATCCCACAGGATGAGCCAGTAGCCACCTTCGAAGTAGGCGTCGCTGCGGGCACGAGCGGTGGCGGGAATTTGTGCGAGGTAGGCGTTGGTGGCGGCTTCGGGATCGAAGTGGAGAGATGGCTGCGCTTCGGGTGGCACGGTGACGACGGAGGGCATTTGGTTGGCGGAGTCTTCGGGCTTTGTTTGGGCGAGGAGTGAGGAATTCGCGGCGACCAGGGTTAGAAGCAGGATAGTGCGTGCGAATAGGGAGAGTGTTTTCATTGGGCCACCGAGTGGGATTGGATTGTAGTTTATATACGGATTGGGAGGAGAAAAGTTGCATGGGTGGTAGGCGGACGCCGGATTAGAGCTGGGACTGGGGCACGATATATCGTGCCCCTACGGTTCGGCGTGAAGAAAAGGCAAGAGGGATGATGGGTCGGTTGGCGGATTGGTGTGAGTTGAAGGTGAATCTAAACCCCCACACGCAAAGTCGGCGTGTGGGGCAACCAGATAGGTGGTGAGATTTAGGTTGATTCTTCGGGCATCCTTGTCGGATGTCCTCAGAATGACAGCTACGAATGGTGGTGGGCAGAGCGATTTGGAGTCGAAGGTTAGTCTAAACCCGCTGGCCTGAAGGATCGCTACAGGAGCTTCGATGGGCGCTTGGGGTGGATTAGGAATTGGGCTATTAGGAATTGGGCCAGGCGTTGGGAGTTGTGGCGGATTACGCCGTGTTCTTCGAGGAGGTTGTCGAGGAGGAGTTTGACTTTCATTTTGGCGACGTTTTCGGCGTCGACAGAAACTTGCGAAGCGCCTTGCGCGCGGTAGCGGCGGGCTACCTCGGGAGAAACGCCGCGACGATTGGCGACAACGTAGTCGATGACGCGTTTGCCAACGTGTTGGTGAATGGCGCGAAGATGTTCGCTAAGCGGGTAGTGGGTGGTTTCGCCGGGCTGGGTCATGAGATTGGCGATATAGACGCGGGGCGCCTTGGAGCGGGCGATGGCGTCGGCAATTTCCGGGATGAGCAAATTGGGAATCACGCTGGTGTAAAGCGAGCCGGGGCCCAGAAGGATGAGATCGGCATTGCGAATGGCGTCGATGGCGGGGGGAAGCGCGCGAACGCGACGCGGGGCTAGTTCAATTTTCTGGATGGAGACCTGGCTGCGGGAAATATTGGTTTCGCCGCGGACTCGCTTGCCATTGGTGAGGGTGGCGAGAAGATGAACGTTGGAAAGAGTTGAAGGAAAAATGCGGCCGCGAATGGCGAGAACTTTGCTGGAGACGCGTACTGCCTCGGTGAAGTCGCCGGTGACGTGAGTGAGCGCGGCGAGAAACAAATTGCCGAAATTGTGACCGGTGAGGCCGCGGCCGGCTTGAAAACGATATTGGAAGAGGCGGCCCATGAGGGCTTCATCTTTGGAAAGCGCGACCATGCAGTTGCGAATGTCGCCGGGCGGGAGCATGCGATTTTCGCGGCGCAAACGGCCGGAACTGCCACCGTCGTCAGTGACGGTGACGATGGCGGCTAGATCGGTAATGGGGCGGTCTTTGGTGAGGGATTGATCGTTCGGGCGAGTTACGTGTTCTTTAAGGCCGCGGAGGAGCGCGGAGAGGCCGGTGCCGCCGCCGAGTGCGACGACTTTCAGGCCGCGGGAGACTATCTTTCTTTTTTGCTGCGATTTTTTCACGTGAGACTCAGAGGGATTCCTCACTCCGAAGACTCCGTTCGGAATGACGGGAGGACAATGATTGCTGTTGCGTAACGTCGTGCCCTGACGAAGGACTGGAATTAACCGGAATAGCCGTCCTTTTCAGGATACAGTAATTCGGTGAAGCGAGGGTCTTCCTGGAGGAAGGCGAAATCTTCATCGTTGCGCGCGTGATAACGATTGGCGGGGCGCAGGTCGATGGCGACTTTCAGATTGGCCATGGCGGAATCGGCTTCGCCAGTGAGGCAATCGAGCGCGGCGAGAGCGTAGTGGACGTGATCAGCCTTAGGCGCGAGCTTGCGGGCTTTTTCGAGGCTTTCGCGCGCTTCATCCCAACGGCCGAGATTCATCATGGCCACGCCGCGCTGATAATGTTCCTCGGGCGACTTGGGATTCTGATCGTGGGACGGCTTCATGCGCTGCTCGGTGATGCGGAGATGGGTGCGAGCGCGGTCGGCGAGTTCTTTGCTGGGGCCGACGAGAACCTTTTCGAGTTCCTGTTTGCAACGCTGGAATTTCTGCTGGTGGAAGAGGGACATGGCCTCTTCGTAGGTCTTCATTTGCGCTTGAACGAGAGGATCAACCATTTCGACACCACCGCGCTGAGGGGGAGGCGCAGGTAAGTTCCCTTTTTTCTTAGATTTAGGCTGCGGCTTGGAGGAGCCCTTGGACCTGCCGGATGCGCCGGAAGGCTTTTTCTGCACTTTCGCCATGGCGCGAATGCTAACAAAGGCTATGGCTTACGTCAACGGAAGCCGGGGAGGAGTATTAGCGGGGTGTGGGAAATTTGCGCAGCCAGAAAAGGGTGGTGAGGACCGCGCATACTGGCGCAACTACGGCAATTTCGAGGAAATCGAAGCCGCGACGGGCGGTGTACGGCAATCCCTGGGCTGCGAATATGAGCAGCGCTACGAGGAATATCTTCAGGGCGCGGCGAGTCTGAGACAAAGCAGCCTCACAGTAATTAAGGAGCGGACCTAATCTCTACTAAAGTGCCGAGTTCGATAGCCTTTACCGACCGGGAGCACTGCTGGAAAATAAAGTACCGCGAATGGCTGCTTCTCCGCGAAACTAATTGGAGTTACGAATATGCATAACTAGCAGGCGAGTTTGGCCGGAGTTGTGCGCGTGTGTTATAAGTTTCAGGTTGTTTTCAGGTCGACGACACAGTGCCATTCATCAATTTTCCTGCGCGCGAAATTAATTGCAAGCTCGTGTACTACGGTCCAGGTTTGGGCGGGAAGACCGCGAACCTGCAATGGATCTACGACAATACCGGGCAAAATCAGAAGGGCAAGATGGTCTCGCTAGCCACGGAGACCGATCGGACGCTGTTCTTTGACTTTTTGCCGTTGGATTTGGGGACGGTAAGAGGGTTCAAGACGCGCTTTCATTTATATACGGTGCCTGGGCAGGTGTTTTACGAGGCTAGCCGGAAGCTGATTTTGAAGGGCGCGGACGGCGTGGTGTTTGTAGCGGATTCGCAGGAAGAACGGCTGGACGCGAATTTCGAGACGCTGGAAAACCTGCAGGAACATTTGCGGGAACATAATTTAAATTTCTCGACGATTCCGTATGTGTTGCAGCTGAACAAGCGCGACCTGCCGAATGCGATGACGGTTGAGGAATTGACGAAGCAATTGCAGAAGAAGGGCGAGCCGGTGATTGAAGGCGTCGCGATCAATGGGCAGGGCGTGTTTGACACGCTGAAAGAATTGGCCAAGCTGGTGCTGGCGGAATTGAAGAAGGGTAGCTAATAGTCTCGTAAATCCTGAGTTCTGTTATTCCTCTGAAGCTCTCCAAGACTTTTTCTAGAAGAACAATAGTGGCAGCTTGCTCTTCCATTCAACCCAAGAGGGATTCCTCACTCCGAAGACTCCGTTCGGAATGACGGTGGGGAGTTGGATGGAGTAAAAGTCAGGCGGAGGCGGAGTGCGGTTGGAAGTTTTTGGCGGCGGCTTCGGTTTCGAAGGTGGGGATGGCTTCGACTAAGCGGGTGACGGTGAGGGCGTCGCGGACGCGGCCTTGACCGGTGACGAGGTGAAGGGCTCCTCCGAGGCGGGCCAGGGCGATGGAAATTTTCACCAGGACGGAAATACCGGAGCTATCGATTTGCGGGATATCGTTGAGATTGACAACCAGTTTACGGGCGCCTTCATCCATTAATTTTTTGACGAAATCGTTGAGATGTTCGCTGGGCTCGCCGATGGTGAGACGTCCATGCACAACGACGAAGTGAACTCCGTCGGCTTGGCGCACGGAAACTTCCAGGGGCGGGTGCAGGGTCATCGAGGTTTCCCTTCCATGATGAACAGGTAGCTGGGTGGCCGCAAGGCAGTCATCTCAATCGCAACCCCAGCATTATACGATGATAACGATGAAGAACAAGACAGCACTGGTGGTGCGGCGGCGCCGATGGAATGTGCTTCCGACAGGAGCGCGGGCGATTCAGGATGAGTTGCGGCAACACTGGATTGGGGGAAGACCGGCTACCGGGGACTCGCACGGTGGGGGGGGGCTGGAAACCGGTTTGCGGGCGAAACAAAAAGAAAGCTCTTAGGCGTGGTTCCATCCGAAAAATGAATTGAATGTAGCGAAATTTCGAACGGCGAGGCGCTGTGGCTCCTGCGTATAATCCGTCTTCACCGTGACATTTCCCCAAGGTTAAAAGAGAGCGAAACTGCACACGCAGCTGACAAATTTTTCTTACCGGAGAACTCGATGAAGCGCATGGGAGTAGCCTGTTGCCTCCTATTGACCCTGGTATTGAGCGCTTGTCCCTTGCGCGCCCAGCAAACCACCACCGCTACACCACCGGCCAGTGCCTCCTCCCCGGAAAGCTCCCAAGCCATTAACGACAAGCTAAGCGACCTGGATAAACGGGTGGCGGCGGCACAATCTTCGGCAGACAACGGGTGGATGCTCGTGAGCGCGGCGCTGGTGTTGATGATGACCGGGCCGGGGCTGGCGCTGTTTTACGGCGGGCTGGTGCGGCATAAAAACGTGCTGGCGATGATGATGCAGAGTTTTGCGCTGATGGGCTGGATTACGGTGCTGTGGGCGCTGGTGGGATACAGCCTGTGCTTCGGGGGAAACGGGCCGGTGATTGGAGATTTCGGACACCTGTTTCTGAAGGGCGTGGGGATCGACGCGAATCCGGATTATGCGGCAACGATTCCGCAGATGACGTTCATGGTGTACCAGTTGATGTTCGCGATTATTACGCCGGCGCTGATCACGGGCGCTACGGCGGAACGGATGAAATTTTCGGGGACGCTGCTATTCATGACGCTGTGGTTTTTCCTGGTGTATGCGCCGATGGCGCACATGGTGTGGGGCAAAGGCGGAATTTTGAATGCGTCGCTGGGCGGAAAATTCCCGACATTGGATTTTGCGGGTGGAACGGTGGTGCACATTACGTCGGGCGTATCGGCGTTGGTGTGCGCACTGTATCTGGGAAAACGGGTTGGGTATCCGAAGCAGCCGATGCCGCCACATAGTCTGGTGCTGAGTTTTATTGGCGCTTGCTTGTTGTGGGTGGGCTGGTTTGGATTTAACGCCGGAAGCGCACTGTCTTCGGGAGGATTGGCAACGAGCGCCTTTGTGGCTACGCATTTTGGAGCGGCAGCGGCGGCGTGCAGCTGGAGTTTGGCGGAATGGTTTAAGAACGGCAGAGCAAGCGCGCTGGGCGCGATTTCGGGAGCGGTCGCGGGGCTGGTGGCGATTACGCCGGCGGCCGGTTTCGTGGGACCAATGCCCGCGCTGGTGATTGGGTTCATCGCAGGAATTTTCTGCTATTGGATGGTGGCGAAGTTCAAAGCGATTTTCGGCTACGACGATGCGCTGGATGCGTTTGGCGTGCACGGAGCTGGTGGAACGATTGGGGCGCTGCTGACCGGAATATTCGCGCGGGCGATTTACAATCCGATTTATGGCGCGGGAAAACCGACCGGCGGACTCGATGGACATTGGGGCCAAGTAGGCTACCAGTTGGTGGGCATTGCGTTCGCGTGGGTATTCGCGCTGGTGGGAACGATTGTGATTTTGAAGATCGTGGATGCGGTGACCGGTCTGCGAGTAACGGAAGAGCAGGAAATCGAAGGGCTGGATATCACGCAGCACGGCGAAGAGGCGTATAACCTGGAGTCGTAAAGAGGAAGTAAGAGTACACTCGGGAACACGCAGGGCGGGAGCAGAACTTCGTATGATGAAAATAGAAGCGATCATTCAGCCGTCGCGATTCGAGTCGGTAAAAGAGGCGCTGCTGGAAATTGGAATCGAAGGAATGACGGTGACGGAAGTGCGCGGGCACGGCCGGCAGAAGGGGCACACGGAAGTGTATCGAGGGCGGGAATACACCGTGGATTTGCTGCCGAAGATAAAATTGGAAGTGGTGCTGGCGGATGGATTGGTGAATCGCGCCGTAGAAACCATCCTGAAAAGCGCCAAGACAGGAAAAATCGGAGACGGTAAGATATTTCTAACCCGGATTGATGAAGCGATCCGGATTCGCAACGAGGAACGCGGCGAAAGCGCTCTGTGAGTCCGATGTCGACCCCGCGTCCAGGTCTCGTTCCGAGCTTTCGTCCGAAAAAACCAATGGCAGAATCGGTTACTCCGTTGTCTGTGCTTGGCCCACAGTGCGACGCACAGCGTGAGCGCATTCGAAAACTGTTTGAGAACGGCGCGAGCGCGCAAGATACGCTGCGGCAATTGTGTGAGCTAGCGGATAACACGATTCGCAAAGTTTTTGCAGAGTTGCTGCGAGTTCGGAACACGACTTCTTCGGGGCTGTGCCTGCTGGCGCTGGGCGGTTATGGCCGGGAAATGTTGTTCCCCTACTCGGACCTGGATTTACTTTTCCTATTTGGAAATGAAAAGGCAGAGCAGGAATTTCGACCGCTGATTTCGGAATTTTCGCGGACGCTGTGGGATTTGGGATTTCGGGTCAGTTCGGCGGGACGCACGCTGGAAGAATCGAAGCGGATTGAAGACGGCAACGCGGAGTTTCATCTGGCGATGCTGGACCGGCGATTTCTAGATGGAGATCATCCGCTGTTTGAGAAACTGGACGCCAAGATTTCTGCGGGCCCGGAAAAACAATCACGGACATTTTTGCTTTCGGAAGTGCAGCGACTGACGCGTGAACGGCTGCAGCGCTATGGCAGCACGATTTTCCATCTTGAGCCGAATGTGAAGGAAGCGCCGGGCGGGCTGCGCGATTATCATGCGCGATTGTGGATGCGGCAATTGGCGGGCGATCGGCGCGATCCGCGCATCAGTCCGGTGAACGAAGATGAGCTGACGCGCAATGCCGTGGAATTCCTGAGCGCGATTCGCTGCTTCCTGCATTACAGCAATGGGCGCAACGACAATACGCTGACGTATGAGTTGCAGGCGGATGCGGCGCAACGTTCGCTGGGCATTGACGATAATTTGAAACGGAATGCGGCGGAGTGGATGCGGTTGTATTTCCGGCACGCGCGCACGTTGAACCGGCAGTTGCTGCGGTACATCGAACAGCGCCCAGCGACGACACTTTCGCTGCGGCAACGATTGGTGAATGCGACGCTGGGCGGGCCAAAGCCGGAGGGAACTGCGGCCAAACCGTATATGCTGCGGGACGGGCTGCTGGAACTTACGAATGAGCAAGTATTTTCGGATCGCAGCGCGACATATTCCCTGCTAACGGAAGCAGCGCGCAGCGGAGTGCCCTTGAGCCGCGATGCGGAACGCGGGATTGCGTACATCATGACGCATCCGGAATTGCCGCAACGGAATTCACGAATTGCGTGGCCGGTATTGAGCGAGATTCTGGGCGCCGATTTTCCTGGCTTGGCGCTGCGGCCGATGCACCGGCTGGGATTGCTGATTGAAGTGCTGCCGGAATTCCGGACGATCGATTCGCTGGTAGTGCGCGACTTTTATCATCGGTATACGGTGGACGAGCACTCGCTGCGGACGATTGAGCATTTGCAGGAGCTGACCGATACGCCGGATTCGCTGGGGGCGCACTTCAGCCCGCTGTGGCGGACGGTGGAGAGGCGCGACCTGCTGATTCTGGCCTTGTTGCTACACGATGTGGGCAAGGGCATGCCGGTTGAAAATCATGTGGCGGGGAGTTTGCAGGCTTTGGAAACGGCCGCGGACCGGCTGAAGCTGGATGCGGAAGAAAAAGCCGAAGTGCACTTTTTGATCGAGCATCATTTGGATATGTCGGCGACGGTACAGCGGCGCGACATTTTCGATCCAGCAACGGTATCGGGATTTGCGATAAATGTGGGAACGCAGGAACGGTTGCAGCGTCTGTGCCTCCTGACCTACGCGGATATTCATGCGGTGAATCCGGAAGCATTGACGCCGTGGAAAGCGGAAATGTTGTGGCAGTTATTTGTGGCCACGTCGAATCACTTCAGCCGCACGGTAGATCGCGATCGACTGCACGCTTCGGACGAGGCGTTGCTGCTGGAGCAGGTACGCCAGCAAGCGGGTGGAGCGTCAAAGACGGAAATCGAGCGGTTCCTGGAAGGATTCCCGCGGCGGTATCTGGCGATGCACACGCCGGCAGAAATTGCGTCGCACTTCGAGCTGTATACCAAGCTGGGCGTGGAGCCGGTGCAGACGGAAGTGAAAGCTACGCACCACGCGTTCTCGTTGACATTGTTGTCGGCGGATCGCCCGGCGTTGTTTGCGGCGATTGCGGGTGTGCTGGCGGCGTGGGGAATGAACATCGTGAAGGCGGATGCGTTTGCCAACTCGGCGGGCGTGGTGCTGGACACTTTTCGTTTTGTGGATTTGCATCGCACGCTGGAACTGAATCCCGATGAATTGCCGCGATTCCAGCAGAGCATCGCGGATGTGGTGAATGGCAAACAACCACTGGAACCGTTGCTGAAGGGACGGTTGGGAGCGATGGTGGCGCGGCCGGTAAAAGTGGCGGTGCCGACGACCGTCAATTTCGACGATGCGTCGTCGGATTTGTGCACGCTAATGGAAGTGACTACACAGGATCGGCCGGGATTGCTGTATGAAGTGGGATCGGCGCTGGCGCGACTGGCATGCAACATTGAAGTGGCGCTGATCGATACCGAGGGGCAGAAGGCGATCGACGTTTTTTATCTCACCTCGCAAGGCAAGAAACTCAATCCACAAAAACTGGAACTGCTCCGAGAAGTCCTGCAAGCCACACTCGCTTAGAAATTAAATTAAATTAAATTTGGTTAAAGACGGCGCGCGGGTTATTTGTTTGTGCCGTTGATGAGTTCTCGTACTCTTTGAATGAGAACGGCGGAATCGAAGACCGGCTTTTCCAGGTAACCGTCTGCGCCGGAACTTTTCAGGAAACGTTCGCGATCGCCGCTCATGGCGTGCGCGGTAGCGAGTAAAACCGGGAGGTGCCGCGGTGAGCGCAGTTTGAAAATACGGCAAAGTTCGATGCCATCCACACTGCGGCCTTCCCACTCCGCACTGGTGAGGGAAACATCGAGGAGCACCAGATCGACCAGGCCCGCTTGCACTTCCTCTAAAATCGCCGGGACGTCTTCAGTGATCAAACAGGAATAGCCGCCAGCGCGTTCGAGAGCCATGCTGAAGAATTTGGCGACCAGGGCATTGTCTTCCACGATGATGATGCGCTGTTTTTTGCGGGAGTCTGACACCGCGATTACGCCGGCACGCTTTCGGGGATAACTGGAGTTCTGGCAAGCGGCAATGTGAACCACGCAAGGGAACCGGAGCCGTGCGCTCCGTTTTCCAGACCGATTTGGCCGCCCATCATTTCGACCAACCGTTTTGCGATGGCCAAGCCGAGGCCAACGCCGGCGATGCCCCGCTGTGCTTTGGAATTGTGGCGAACGAATTTCTCGAACATCAAATCGCGCTTTTCGACGGGAATGCCAACGCCGGTGTCTTCAATCTCAAAACGCAGGTGGCCGGCGGAAGGCGAGATGATCGCCCGGACGCGCACCGAACCATCGGAGGTGAACTTGACGGCGTTCGATAAGAGATTGATGAGCACTTGGCGAAAGCGGATCTCGTCACCGCGAACCATAGGCAGGTCTTGCTCGAGGGACTCGTCGATCAATCGCAAATTTTTCGATGCGGCCTGAACGGCGACCAGAGGCAAAGTGGAATCAAAAATGGCGCGAGGATCGAGTTCTTCGAGATTAAGGGAGAGCTTTCCTGCCTCGATGGTGGAAATATCGAGAAGGTCGTTGACCAGGCGGAGGAGAAGCTGACCGCTGCTGAAAACATCGCGCAGAACTTCTTTCTCTTCCTCAGGGGTGGTGCAAAGGCCATCGAGCACCAGCTTGGTGAAACTGAGGATGGAATTCAGCGGGGTGCGCAGATCGTGAGAAACCTGCGCTAAGAATTCATCCTTGATGGCGTTGGCTTCGGCCAATTGCAAGCTGGCCTGTTCGAGTTCCTGATTGAGGGCCTGCAGGTGCGACATGGTGGCGCGAAAATAGGAGTCGCACATGAGGTTCAGATCGAGGTCGAGAATTTTGCTGAGTGCTTGTGAAT
This sequence comes from Candidatus Acidiferrum sp., assembly GCA_049691535.1. Classification (GTDB taxonomy): domain Bacteria; phylum Acidobacteriota; class Terriglobia; order Acidiferrales; family UBA7541; genus Acidiferrum. The sequence continues at coordinate 3,245 of JBAVNY010000454.1, read as the reverse complement.
AGGCGAGGCGCTCTTCGCGCTCGGGAAATTCGTCGAATAATTTTTGCAAAAGGAAGGCGCGCACCACGCCCATAGCGCTGATGACATATTTCTGGTCGAGCCCGATGCGCACGTGGCGGAACCCGATCTGGTAGCGTTCGTCGGCGTAATGGTCGTCGTAGACGCCATTGAACAGGCCAGAGCCCCAGGCTTGAAGAGTTTTTTTGAGACGTTGAACCTGCTCTTCGCCGCCGGTAAACACACGGCTGGCACCGGGGTGGTGGGGAATTTGCGCGTAGAAACGTTCGGACATTTCCGGGAGATGACGGGACATGGGTGCGGCAAGTTTGCGAAGGAGTTCGGCGTCGCGTTGGCGGAAATGAAGGTAACGCTTCATCTCCCCGATAAAGGTTTCCGGGTTGGAGGGGGCGGGGATGGGAGGGTTCAACATCCGCAGAATAATACCATCTCCGGAAACGTACTGTGAATGCGGCGAAGTGCGCGGCAGCGTACCACCTTTAGCCCGGAGATCACCGCGAAACTGCTGCGAAGGAAGGGTGAAAACTCGCGAAAAGGTGCGCCATCCGCCGCATTTCGTGAAAGAGGCAAAATCTTCGTTAGACAAGCTGTTTATTGTCAGTGATTTGTGGAGGCCAAAGATGGCTAGTGATGTGCATCACGTCACTCAATCGGCCCGTCACAGCAGGGTCGCTAGAAAGCCCGGTTCAGTTCATGTGCACAGGAAGTTCGACCGTCAGCGACGACCTGACCTTGCCGGTCGTGGGATACTCCCGAATCCTGGTCGCCACCGACTTCTCGGAGGGTGCGCGGGCGGCACTGGACTGTGCACTGTCGATGGCTCGCCGCCTTAAAAGCAAAATCTTTCTGGTACACGCCATTCCCCCACAATTTCTGGAGTATGCAGGCCCGGGGCGTTCGCAAGAGACGATCGCGCGTGCCAAGGATTACGCCGCCGCAAAGATGGCAAAGCTAACGGCGAATGTCGGCTGGGCAGGCGTGACCTACGAAGCGATTTTGCAGGAAGGGCCAGTGTGGCCGGTGGTGCGCGACTGCGTGGACGCGAATGGCATTGAACTTGTGGCGTTTGGAACGTGCGGGCGAGCTGCAAAACAGAAAATGCTGCTGGGCTCGGTTGCGGAAGAAATCTTCCGCATGGCGGATTTTTCGACATTAACCGTGGCGCCCCACGTGATAGCGAGTGAGTCCGGAGCAGCGCTGGAATTGAAGCGAATTTTATTTACCACGAATTTCAAGCCGCATGCGGAACGGGCCGCACGTGTAGCGTATTGCCTGGAATGTCAGCTGGGGACGGCATTGACAGCCTTGCATGTGGTTGAGGAAGACATCCGAGACAAAGCCAAACCACACGATATGGTGCATGAATTTTTGATGAAGCGACTACAACGCGGAATTCCAGAAACATGCATAAAACGATGCGAGCCAGAACTGCTGATCCGGTTTGGAGATGCTGCGGAAGAGATATTGCGCGCGGCCGTGGATCAGCGATCGGACCTGGTGGTGCTGGGATTGCGGAGTTCCCGGAAGTCGGCGGGACAATTACCCTCGCCTACCGCCTACAAGCTAGTCTGCCAGTCGCCGTGCGCGGTGCTTACGCATCGCAGTTAAGCCAAAAACACTCGTATCGGTGGTTCGATTCCGCCCGCGCCTCCAAGATTTTCCTGCCCTCATTTTTCAGCTAATTAAATTTTGGGCCAATCATGAATACGTTGGCTTGGTGCAATCTGAAGAAATGAAGAGGAAGTCGTGCTTTATGTTAAGGTGCAGAGGACGCAGAGTCTCGCGGAAAATCGGCCTACGGAAAATGTTCGGATTAGGATTTGGATTGGGCTTTGTCTTGAAGGGCGGCTTGGCGGACCAGGGTAGTGATGGCGGTTTCGAGTTTTACGACGCGGCCGTAGAAATAGAAGGACGTGCCGAGAAAGCCCAAGATAAAAAGGTACAGAACCAGGTCGGTACCGCGGCCTATGCCTACGGCGCGGGCGATGATGATGGTCATATCCGGGCGGAGCACGGCGATGGCGGCGGCTAACCACAGTAGCGCACGAATACCATCTCTGCCCCAACGTACGCCGCGGGCCATGAGGGCCAGGCTGTGCAGGAATAGAAGAGTGAGAATCGGAACGACGATCCACTGAAACGGATTCAACTGATGCAGCATTATTCCAGCCTCCGCCTGAGCAGCAACTCCAATGCGATCTTCACAGCATTCCAGGAACTTTGGCCTTTGCTGATGCTATAGGAAGTGTAGCGGATGGTGACGGGAACTTCGCGATAGCGCAGGCCGCTTTGGCGGATTTGATCGAGGATTTCCGAAGCGTGGGCCATGCGATCCATTTGCATGTGGATGTGTGCGGCGGCGCGAGCGGAGAAGGCGCGGAATCCGTTGTGGATGTCAGTAACCTTGATGCGCGAGAAAATCCTGGTAAAGAGAACGCCGCCCTTGAGAACGAACCTGCGGATCATGGGCATGCCTTCGGTGCGGCCCAAGAAGCGGGACCCTAAGGTGACGTCGCACTGGCCGGCAAGGATTGGTGCCAGCATTGCGGGAATATCGATTAAATCGTGCTGGCCGTCGGCGTCGAAGGTGACGATAACGTCTGCGCCGCAGGAAAGGGCAAACTGGATGCCGGTTTGCAGGGCAGCTCCCTGGCCGCGGTTGAGGCAATGGCGGAGGAGATAGACTGGCGTATCTTTTAGGACTTCGGAGGTGGCGTCGGTGGAGGCGTCATCGACAACAACGACGTGGGGATAAGAGACGAGCAGAGCATCCACGACGGGGCGAATGGCCTTAGCCTCGTTGTACGCCGCCATCACGATGAAGATTTTGTGGTCGGGCAGCGGGGTCAAGTTACCACCTCATCGAAAATCATTTTCATTTATTGAGCGAGTCTGATCTCGCGTTTCTGGGCCTTGGGCAAGCAGCGGATGGCGATGCCGCCCATTCGGATGTAAGTAGCCATTGTGCGGCTGTACCGGCCATAAATCCATGAGCCTGGGGCACTAGCTGGGAATGGGTCGAAAGTCCCGGTACTCACTCCGCTGGGATTAACCTTTCGACTGGAAACCTACACCTGAGGGAAGCGGGTCGCAATCACAATGTTGCGGTGGCGACGCGACTAGATCTAGCGGTAGGACCGCCGCGGCAAGGCGTCGGAGTTTTTGTTTGGGATTGGAATAATTTAAAGGTGGACTTGTGCCGGCTGGCAGCCGGCGCTACCAATCGG
>JBAVNY010000453.1:0-2102 GCA_049691535.1 Candidatus Acidiferrum sp. | reverse complement strand
ACTGCCACCAAAAATATTCTGCTTCAACACCGGACGGCTCTGGCCGCTAGCGTTCAAGACATAGTCGTTGGCGTTCAAGACGTTGTTGCGGAAAAACTCGTATGCGTCGCCGTGGAACTGGCGAGTGCCGGTCTTCAGAATGGCGTTGATGTTGCCGCCGCCGTTGCGTCCCTGGGTGGCATCGTAGAGCGAGGTCTGCACCCTGAATTCCTGAATCACGTCGGCGTTTGGGAGCGGCGTGTTGGTTAGCTCTGCAACGTTGTAGTCGGTGGCGCTGATGCCTTCGATGAGGTAGTTGTTGTTGTCTTCGCGCTGGCCGTTGACGATGATGCGGACATCGCCGCGACCCAACTGTGTGGAGTTGTTGAGGTCACTTTGCGCGCCGGCGGAGAGCGTCAACAATTGTTGAAAGTTTTGTGTGGCGAGTGGAAGATTGCGAACGGTGCTGGCGCCAATGGACTGCCCGGTGGTGGCGTTCGTCGTTTCGACGCTGGTGACCTGCGCGGAAATTTCCACTCTTTCGGAGACGGTGCCAGGCTTCAAAGCAATGTTGAGCCGCGTGGTTTCGGTAACGCGGACTTCGATGTTGCTGGCTTTTGCTTCCGAGAAGCCGGATTTGTTCACCACCACGTAGTACGTTCCCGGTGGGAGCAAAGTGGCTACGAACGATCCATCCGGGCCGGTGCTTAGCCTGCGGACCAGTTGATCTGTAGAAGTGCTGATGATTTGAATGTCTGCATCGGCTACAGCGCCACCATTTACGTCGAGCACCGTGCCGCTGATCGCGCCGGTGGCTCCGCCTTGTGCGAATACTCCCGGGACGACTGCAACTGCAAGGATGAAAAGAAAGAATAAAGCGCGGACGTAACCCCTCATGACATACCCCCTATTAAAAATGTACCCACTACCCCGCATTAGCGGGTGACCACTACCCCTCCGACATTCAGACGGCTTTCTCGAAGCTTTGGCGAGAAAGAATCTATTGGTGGAATGAGCTACACATGTATGTAGGACCTAGAGGAAGAGAAAATAGCCTGCAAGCCTCGGAGAGTCAAGAAGATGCCGATGAAAATTTCTTATGGTGTCCATCAGTCAATCGTATTTCCGTAGAGCCTGGAGCCGAGCAGCCTTGCGCGGACGGGGGAGTTTGGCGGCTGAAATGCGAAATTCAGGGTGCGACTGGCGAATGCGACTGCCTGGCCGGACCCCGATTATTTACAACGCAACCCGCGGAACTGCGTTATCGTCTAAGCTTGCAGAAGGGTCTTCGAGGTACTGCCATGAAACGCTCCACGGTTGTCCTTGCACTTATTGTCCTTTTCTCCTTTGTCCTTATTTCGCCATCGTCGGCCGCGGCAGATTCCAGCCATGCGCGAATCGTTCGACTAAGTTTGATCCAGGGAGATGTGCGCTTCGCGCGTGAGTTCCATGACGATCCCTTGACGGATACCAAGGCCGTGTGGGAAACCGCACCACTGAATCTGCCGATTCGCGAAGGCTACGTGGTGGCCACCGGAAACGGGCGCGCGGAAGTGGAATTCGAAAATGGGGCCATGGCATTTATGGGCGCCAATTCGGTTGTGGAGTTTTATGATCTTTCGCTGCATGACGGCGGCAGAATTTCGCGGCTGGTGCTGCGCCAGGGTAGCGGCATTTTTTATGTAAACTCGGCGATGGGCGATTATTTCAGCGTCACTGGCGGTGATTTCACGGTGGAAGCGAACGGCCGGACTACATTTCGAGTGGACGATTTTGATGATGGCAGCACGGTGAATGTAGAACGCGGACGAGTAGCTGTCTTGCACAAAGACGATTCGACGCCTCTGGGAAAAGGGCAGTCGCTTTCCGTGCATGTGAATGACGACGGAAAACAAGAGATCGGGAGGGCTGCGGACCTGGATGATTTCGATCATTGGGTATCCGGACGCATCGATAGCGTGGTGACCGCGACGAATAACTCGGCGCAATATGTGAATTCGCCGAACTACACGGCAGGCTTTTCTGATTTGTATACCTACGGCTCGTGGTATTCCATGGCGGGATATGGGTACGGATGGCGGCCGTTTGGCGTTGGACTAGGATGGTCGCCGTTTGATTACGGA
>JBAVNY010000452.1:0-4454 GCA_049691535.1 Candidatus Acidiferrum sp. | reverse complement strand
GTGATTTGTAGATAAAATCGGCGACTTGATAACGCCATATCTGACCATTCCAATGAGCCCCGCAGCCGCCCAGGCCAGTGCCTGGCAGAAATGCCTCCCACTGGCGCATCGGCAAAGCGACTTCCAGGTGGTGGTTGCGAAAGGTCATGGCTTCGCGAGTGACGTCTTGCATCATCCCTTTGCGGACGGAGTACTTCAGTTCGTCATGGATTGCAGGGGCCTGAAAATCTGGAACGGTGTGGCGAGCGTGGCCGCGCTCAAGTCCAACAACCTTTAGGCCGGTCGCAGCCAGCTCTTTGGCAAGAATCGAGCCGGCGAATCCAACCCCGATGACGACCACATCAACTTCTTTGAGTGTTTGCGGCACGGCTCAATGTCCTCGCTGAATAGCATTCATGAAATGCGAGGCCGCACCGTCTCCGATACCTAGTGGTTCGCGACGCAGCTCGACGCCGTGCTTATCGATCAGGTCGTAGTAGTCCGCGTAGGCCCCGGGGAACCCGATCATCTTCCAAGAGATTTTGTTTTTGTTTCCGCCGTAGATGGGATCGGAGAAGAATCCTTCTACGGTGTGTTTCAAGAGGAAGTCAAAAAATGTGTTTGAGGGAACGCCGTCAAGGTCGATACCGCCCTTTTCGAGACTGCTCAAGTACGCATCTTTTTCTGCAGAGGGCAATTGATTAAATGATGTGCCTTGCTGCGAAAAATGAGCATTTATGGCAGCAATCGATCGACGAAATAACTCCGCAGGTGTGTACTCGAGTTGATAGCCCTGCGTAGCCGTCCCCTTACGAAATGGTCCGTGACGGTAGAGCAGTTCACCTTTTCCCCATTGCCCCGCCATTTGAAGATCAATGTAGTTCACGACGTCTGCTTCGGCAGCGCCGGGCCAGTGTTCGTCCGGGGGAATCAGGCAATCAACGGCCGCCGAGAGGAATCGCCGTTCAGGCTCGTTGAGAAAGTGAGGCGCCGTCTCGGTGCGTGGATTCTCGAGCAGCTTGGGGGGCTGCTCTGCCAAAGACACGGTGGAAATCGCGATCAGGCCGGTCTGCAGAAATTTTCGGCGTGAAGTCGAATTTGAAGGGTCACCCACGTCGCCCCCTTTGCATCTCGAGTCGCAAACCAATTTCTTTTATGAACAATGCACGGGCTCTGCCAAGAGATTTTGGGGTAAGCCGAAAAGGCCAGCATCGTAAGAGACATATCTTCAGTGATTTCCAGCGTTCGGGCTTTACGCGCGATGGAAGATGTCCTGTCAGCTGTCAGTCCGTTAGACACCCGTCCAAATTGATGTCCATTACTCAACTGCTTCTCTTGTGCGCAGGTCATGGGAATGCTTCCAATTTCTTGTCCATTCGATTCTGTGTACAAATCCGATCTACGGCGGACCTAAATGAAGCAGAAGGGAAAAGACACATGGAGCGAATTCTCATGTGGGCATGATTGTCTTCATCGCAGTGGAAAATTGACGAGGATTACTTTGAGTTGCTGGTCAGTTTGCCGCAGCATTCCGGGCGGTCGGGCAGTGCGGAGCGATCCCATCCGCCACCAAGGGCCTGAACCAACGTCACTGCATACACCATCCGGCGGCCAAGAATATTTACGGCCGTGACTTCGTCAGACAAAGCCGCACTCTGAGCGGTTGTCACTTCCAGGTAACTGGTGACGCCGCCCTTGTACCTAGTATTTGCGAGTTCCAGATATTTTTCCGCCGCAACGACTGCTTTGTCTTGAACCTGCGCTTCGTGCTCCAGGATGCGCAACGCAGCGACGTTGTCCTCGACCTGTTGAAAGCCGGTCAAGACCGTCTCGCGATAGTTGGCGACTGTCTGGTCGTAGGCAGCGATGGCTTGATCTAGGTTGGCCCGGCGACGGCCCGCATCAAAGAGAGGTTCGACAGCCGAACCGCCCGCCGACCAAAGCACGCTCGGACCAGAGATGAGCGTGGTAATCACTCCGCTTTCAAAACCACCTGTAGCGCCCAAGCTGATGGTCGGATAATACGCCGCCTTGGCTATACCGATTTGTGCGTTGGCCGAGGCCATTAGCCTTTCTGCCGCGGCAATATCGGGACGGCGCTCGAGCAATTCTGATGGTAGTCCAGCCGGAATCGGAGGGGGAGACGCCACCAGGGGTAGAGCAGCGAGACTGAATTCGGCAGGAGGCTTGCCAATCAGAACCGCCACTGCGTGTTCGTACTGAGCGCGTGCCACTCCAACGTCGACCGCCTCCGCGCGAGTTGTCTCAAGCTGAGTTCTGGCCTGCTGCACCTCTAAGTCGGAAGCAAGGCCTCCCGCGAACCGATTCTCAATCAATTCCAGTGCTTGTTCGTACTGTGTTACGGTCGAATTCAGAAGCTGTTCCTCGGCATCAAGCGCGCGGGCTTGAAAGTAGAACAAGGCCAATTGGGCGTGCATGGATAAATTCACGGCGGCCAGGTCTGCAGCGCTGGCTTGAGCTTGGGCGCGATAAGATTCAACGGTTCGGCGCACGCGCCCCCAGACGTCGAGTTCGTAAGACAATTCCAATGGAATTTGAAAATCGTTATAAGTTAGGCCGTTGGTGGCAAGGCTGGCAGGACGATTATTCGAGATTCGGTTTCGTGTTGCGCTCGCGCCGCCGTCGATCGAGGGAAAATAGGCCGCGCGGTTGTAGCGGAGCACAGCGCGAGATTGAGTGTACTGGGCCTCGGCCGCCCTCAAGTTTTGATTGGAGACATTGACCTGTGCTTCTAGAGCATTGAGTTGAGGGTCTTCAAAGAGTTCCCACCAGTTACCTCCGAGATTCTGGTCATTCGGCTGGGCCTGCTTCCAATTGCCCAGTTCCTTGTAGACTGGCGGAACTTCCGCAACGGGCCGCTTGTAGTTTGGTCCAACCGTGCATCCGCCGATCTGGAGCGCCGCTAAGCCCACCAGAACTACAAGGTGGTGTGTTCGCCGAACCATTTGGAATAAGTATTTGTTTCGAAAAGGTGTCACTTGATGTCCCCTGGCAATGCCGCCTGAACAATTTGAACTTGCTGCCCAGTAACGACGGAATCGGGAGGATTGACAATAACCTGATCGTCCAACTTGAGGCCGGAGACGATCTCGATTGTCTTGCCGAAATCGTGCCCAGGAGTCACGGGAGTAAGTGTAACTTTCCCATCCTTCACAAGACCCACTCGTAAACCCTCCGAGCGGAATATCAAGGTATTGACCGGAATGACGAACGTGGACGGCTGAACGGCAACTTTCAAATGAACTTCCGCATAGGAACCCGAGAGCAGGGTGTTTGTGGGGTTGGCCACGTCAATTTCAATCAGCAGGGTGCGAGTCGTCATGTTGATGGCATCAGCGGTGCGTACCAGTTTTCCCTGAAATGTGTTTCCGGGAAACTCAGCGAGAGCAAGATCCGCCGTCATGCCAACTCTGACTCCCCGCGAGTATTCTTCCGGGACGTTTACGTAGACGCGCAAGGTGCCGGGTTGAGCGATATGGAAAAGATCGGTTTTTACACCAGCGCCGCTTCCAGAATTAATCAGGTCGCCAATGTCGGTGTTCCGGGCCGTGATTACGCCGTCAAACGGAGCGTAAACCTTTTCAAACGAGACCAGAGCCGAGTACTCATCTACGGCGGCCTGGTCCGCTTGCACGATGGCCTTGTTCGCATTGTAAGTACCGACGGCATTATCGACGTCTTGCTGCGATACCGCATTGGTTTTTAGCAGGCCCTGATAGCGGGACTTGGTGATTCCGGCCAGTTCGAGATTGGCCTGTGCCGTCATCAAATTGCTGCGCGCTTGCTGTAGCTGTTGGTCAACCTCGGGCGTTTCGATGACTGCCAATAGTTGCCCCTTCTTGACGTGCGCCCCGATATCGAAATACCACTTTTTTAGATACCCGTTAGTGCGCGCATAGATCGGGGAGGTGATAAACGGCTGCACATTTCCTGGCAGGATGATCTCCTCGGCGGGCGCGGTTTGCTTGGGGGCAACAACGGAGACGGGGGTGAGTGCGACCTGCGCCGTTTCTGCCTTGAGCCGGTTGCGGGCTTTAACACGCGACCAGATGCCCGATGACAGCAGGGCTGCGACCACCAGCAGAGCAATAGCTAGAACCAGCCATCGTCTGGGCGCATGTTGCCTTCTCGCCACATCGTTCGATGGAAGCGCCGGCCTGCTGGTTTGTTTTCTCTCTTCAGTTTGTTGCGACATAGTGACTCCACACAGATTTGGCTTAATGCTGCTGTTCCGTTTGGACTAGGTGTTTGCGCGAACCCTGCAAAAGACTGAAAAACGCCGGGACAAAGAACAGTGTGGAAACGGTAGCGAAGATGAGTCCGCCTATCACCGCGCGGCCAAGGGGCGCATTTTGTTCGCCTCCGTCTCCGAGTCCGAGGGCCATGGGCACCATGCCGATGATCATGGCCAGGGCGGTCATCAGCACAGGTCGAAAGCGCGTGAAGCCCGCTTC
>JBAVNY010000451.1:0-1675 GCA_049691535.1 Candidatus Acidiferrum sp. | reverse complement strand
GAATTGTGTCTACCAGCGCGGGCAGCACTTCATCCGCTCCCGCCAAAGTTTCCTTGGGAGAAATCATCGCGGCGTTGCCATCGAACACTTGCTCTTCGCCGGTTATCGCCTGATCCAACGCGGCTCGCCACTTTGCCAAGCCGCGCTGCTTCTCTGCCAGGTCGGCGCCTTCATCCGACACATCGTCAATCAGCCGCATAAATGCATATAGCGCCACAATGCCATCTCGCTTTGGCTTAGGCAGCAGGAAAAACGCCGGATAAAAATTGCTATGCGCCTCTCGCGCAATGCGATGACACTCCTCGTACGATGCCGCTACGTCCAAAGCTGGCCGTTGCACCGCCGCAACCCCGCTCGCTCCACCAGTCGCACGAGTAATCGGCGTTACTTTGGTTTTCCTAACGCGCACTTGCGAAAGCAGCGCCCGCCCCAACATGCGCGCCTGCTTCCCTTTGCTCACCGAAGGCCGCTCGTGCAGCGTGTCATAGCCCTGCCGTTCGATCGCATCCAACACCGCAATGCCGCCACGGCTGAACATCTCCAGATCCACACTGAGCTTGCCCTCTACCATCTTTGCCAGCGGCCGGCCCTCTGCGAACAGCTCCCGTGTGCCCGCAATCAACTCTTTCATCAGCGCCACGTAGCGCTCGTCAAATTTTCGTCCAACAATTTCTTGCTCGGTTAATCCGTGAGCCGCAGCCCGATCCAGCGGGATATAAATCCGTCCAATGTCCAAGTCGCGCGAAACGTCTTGCCAGAAATTTGCCAACTGCAGCGCCGTGCACGTGGCATCGGACAGCGCTTGCCTCTCCGTATCGCCGTACCCGCACAGATACAGCACCAGACGACCCACAGGATTCGCCGAATAGACGCAGTAATCAAGCACCGACGCCCAATCCGGATAGCGCTTCACCGCCTGATCCTGCCGGAACGCCTTCAGCAAATCCGCGAACGGCTTTTGCGGCACGTCCTTGGCAACGATCGTTTCCCGCAAAGCCACAAATACCGGATGCTGCGGGCGCCCTTGGTAGCAAGCATTTAGCTCGCTTTCCCACCAATCCAAAAGCTCCAGCGCACGCTGTTTGGCCGGTATCTCGTCGCCCAAGTCATCAGCCCAACGGCAATACGCGTATGAATTGTAGAAGTGCTGGTGCAGGTCTTTAGGCAGCAGCCACGACGCTACATTGAAATTTTCGTAATGATGCGTAGCCAGCCAGCGGGTGTATTGTTGCGCCGCTTCCGCGCTGCAGCCATTGGGCGGCAGCTTTTCGGCAATCTTCAGTTCGCCGGGGCGCAACATTTAGTATTCGAATTCCTCGACCATTGGGTTTGGCAAAGTCTCGTGCTATTGCAAAAAGTGGCAGAAGCAACAAAAAAGGAGAATTTATTTTCCTGAGGCGATCCGGTGAGGATCGCTGAAGCGCGTAACCGTTCGCCCGCCGCTATTACGGCCTAACCGCCAGCTTGATTTCTCCGCTGCGCGACTTCATCCGCTCAAAAGCCTGCGGCAAGTCGGCCAGCCGGATTTCTTCGGTCACAATTTCCTGCGCCGAAATGTCACCGCGACGAATCGCTTCCAGGGCCTCACGAATAAATCGCGGCGTATGATGGAAAGGCGAAATAATCTTAATCTCGGAATAGTGAATGGCCGCCGGCTCGATTTCTACCCGTGTAC
>JBAVNY010000450.1:0-1540 GCA_049691535.1 Candidatus Acidiferrum sp. | reverse complement strand
CAGAATGCCTGTCGTTCGTTCTACTCCCAATTCTTCCCACCAGCGAGCAGGCCTTCGGCTACCGCTGAGCCTCCCGTGGTCGAATCCACCAACACGGGCGCGTGACTGCCTTCAGGGGCGGTGCGGGCAAAGCCCGGCGCCGTCGCAACGATCAGTATGGCAAGGAGTGCGTGCCAGGAAAAACGCGTTTGATCAAAATAGCTGATTCCGAAAAAAGCTACGACGTGGCAGAACAACGCGGACCCGAGAATCCAGAAATACCACTCTTGCCGCAGATCTCCTTGAACTCGCTTCCGCGACTTCCCAAGTCGTTTGAACGCAAGGGTGATGATCGCGATGAGGCAAATAAAAGGCACCAGCCCGCCCGTCTCAGCCTCGTCGATAAACTGATTACTCTTGTCCCACATTTCAAAACCCCAATTGGCGTTGTCCTTCGTGCCAATCAGCCACCAGTCGCTGAAATGCCTTACCAGATTGTCGATCAGTTCCGCTCGATGCTCTCCCGCCGATCCACCCGCCAGGTCAATGTGCTCGAGCGACCACCAAACAGGCGCATGCATCGAGAGATGCAACGTGAGGATCGAGAGCACCAGCCCCCACCGGATGATTCGCATGCTCTTTCGTATCGGCCAGAAACAGATGGCAACAAATCCCGCCAAGTACGCGGATACGGTCGTGCTCGAACCAGCCGAAAAAACCGCCAGCGTAGATCCCATAAGACCTGCCACTGCGAGGATCTTAGCTTTGCCACTGGTGAATAGCCACAAAATCAGTGGCCAAATGGTTGCCGAAAAGACTCCGGCAAGGATGGCGTGATGGAATGGCCCTTGCGCACGCACGCCGCCACTCCGGACCTCAGGAATGATCGTGTGGCCGGCGATAAACCCGAACAGGTTCACCCGAGTCTGGTGTTCGTACAACATTGTGACGCCAAGAAAGCTGACGATGACGGCCAGCGTTTTGATGACGCGCAAGATGTCCGCATCTTTCCGAATCAACATCCTCATCAGGAAATAGCCGCCCAGGGTGTCCCAGAGGTATCCAAATTCGGTAACCACGGCCCCTGTCACCTGGAATGTCAGGACAAATGCAACCGCGCGGTAGATCGCCCCCACGAGAAAGATTTTGTCGATAATGTTGAACTTGCCGGCAAGCAGATACTTTTCGTTTGGCCGCGAGATAACGGCGCGAAGAATTCCGGTCAGAACCAGAATCCTCGTCACAAACACGTGCACGCCGCCGATTACCAGTGTTTCGCCGACCGGAAGAAGAATCAATCCCGCCAGCAAGGCGCTGATGATGTATTTCCGAGGGGCAAGGAGCACGATGCCGATCACAACCAGCATCAGAATCAGCACGCCGGTCCCCAGGACCGTCTCGCCGACTCCTCCTCCGAAATTGTTATTCTCCGGTGGCACTAGCGTCTCTCAGTTCCGCTCCAAGCGCGACAAAATCAGTCTCGCGTAAAAGCGTAGATATATTCACTCGCCAGCCATCGATTCCGATTATGTGCCACATCGCCGAACACGCTCCTTACCAT
>JBAVNY010000449.1:0-2693 GCA_049691535.1 Candidatus Acidiferrum sp. | reverse complement strand
GATATGCCCTAGAATGGTGCAAATAAAATCGCCAGCAACGAGATTTGCCAGCAACGAGATAGCAACGACCCGAAAACGAGAATTATAAGTACATTTTGATTGAAGCGGTTGCGCCGTTATTGTCTAGTTTTCCGCTTGTTTTCCAGTATTAGGGCGTTCTCGTTGCTGTGTACACACACCTTATAGGTGTGTACAGCAACAGCCCTGCAAAAAAGCGAGTGTTTTAGAAGTGTCTTTTCTTAGGGTCGAGTTCCTCGAAGAGTGAGTTTTCATCACAGTGTTCGGCCTGCTTTTCGGCCTGCTTCTTGCGCCCCGGCTGTTTCCAGCCATCCCTGCCCGACCTCCAGCCGTGGGCTTGCGCTATTTTTTTGAGGTGTGGGTAACCAACCCTGAATCTCGCCATCAGATCGCGAGCCGCGACACGCGGATCGCCAGCTATAACCTTAACGATGCGTTCTTCGATGTCTGGGTCTTCGGTAAGCACAACGAAATCGCCTTTGCTGTCGATGGATGGTCTTCCCTGAATCCGGAAGGCCGGGTGTGGCTCAAAGTCGCGCGCTTTGACATTCTTGATAAACAAACGGGTGAGACCCTGCGATTCATCAAGGTAGTCGTAATCCCAGTTCTTGCCGCCGTTCGCCTTAGCGCGGTCGTGTGACACGCCCCAAACCGAATCGCACATTGCTCCAAAGTCTCCTGTACCTCTTAAAACGTTTTCCAGGGTGATCTCTTCGACGGTGCCAGCTATTTTCGGGCTGTGATGCAAACCAATCACGGCGCGTGCTCCGATGCGAAGGAGATCAAAAATATCCTGTGCCAGTAGTTGTGCGTTCTGCTTTGAAGCGTTTTCATCCGCGGCGGGACTAAACCGCACCAGGGTATCGAAGAGCACCGCAGGCTTTAGTTCCTTTATAGCGTCCTCCAAAGCGCGATCCTTGAGACTGCAAACTCCATCCGCGATGGTCTGGCAATAAAACATGTCGTTCATCGGCACATGCATTTTTTCCAATCGATTGCGCACCGCACGTGCACCCATTTCGGGAACGGAATACAAGACCGGCATTTTTTCAAGCACTCGGAAGACATCTAGGAACGATTGTCCGGTAGTCAGCGCTTTGGAGAGTGACAGGCCCAGCCATGTTTTGCCGACTGCGCTTAAGCCACCGATGGCGGTAATTCCTTCGGGCAAGAACCTGTCGATATACATGCGGACATCGCCAACTTCCAGTTCTGACCCGGTATGAAACTTGGTTCGCCACGGCACCGGCATGTTTTGTGCAATGCGCTTTTCGCGTGCTGCGTCAACGGCTTTTTTAAGATCTTCCCCGGCTTTGAAGTTATCGAAACTATGCGCAAGGTGATCCCAATTTGCATCGGCATAGAGCGCATCGTCCTCGACCAACATTTTGAAGAGTTCCCTTTGTTTGCTCATGCTCTTTTGCTCCGCATCAGCGGGGCAAGCAGTTCACGATCCCGAAATTCTTCAAGGGTTTCTTCCGCTATAGCTTCGGTGATCTGCGAGAATTTTAGAATATGTGCAATGTTGTTGCTGCCGGATTCCGACAAGCGCTGTTCTAAATATTTCTTGGCGTCGATGGCCGTGGAAAAATCTTCGGTAACACCGTCGAAGGCTTTCTGAAATTGCAGGTCATCGCTTAGCTTCCAAAGACATTCGAAATCCCAAGGATATAAGTGCAGATTGAGTTTGCCTTTGCGCAGTCCGTAGTTCCACGAATCGCGTAGCATCCGCTGCAAGTCGCGTTCGCCTTGGCGGTATAAGGGCTGGACGGCGGCTAGGATGCGCTTCTTACTTTCGGTTTCGTCAAGAATTCCGGAGAGCACGCATCTGGCGGCATACCAGCACACGGCATTCGCTCGGTAGTTGCGTTCTCCCTTCATCGCGCGTTCACATTCCCCAAGTAATCGCTCGAATGCTTCCAAAGCGTCTTCCGTGAAGATGGGCTGGGAATGGTCATCGCCTGTACCGGGGAAAACGCGGCGGCTGGCGGCGCGATACGCGAACAGCGAGCCGTAAGCTTTTGTTTCTTCAGCTTGATCTAGAAACTGGTTGAGAGTCAGTTCTTCACCGGTTGCGCCGCGGGCGGTGCGGGTATTTCCAAAGTAAGGCAGATTGACGCCGGAACCGATATTTGAAACGCGGTCTTGCTTGGGAAATATTTCCCCGGTGATGTTTAAGAACGCGGCATACTCGGCCAACTGCGACCGCACCACGGCGGAATTGAAACCTTGTTCTTCTTTGATGAACAACAGCAGCCAGCAACCTTTGCCATTTGTTGATTTGCAGACGGTCAAGGGCAGGTGCAACGCCGCGATCCGCAACGCCAGGGCTGGCCAGTCAATAGGAGCGTCGTCAGCGCCGTGGCGGTCTACGTCGATAACTCCGAAATGGGAAAGGCCGTCGCGATTGGTCGGAATGCTTAAAACGGATGGCGGGAGTCCGGAGAGATGCCGTTTTATATCTGCAAGCGCAATGCCTCGACGCATGGCGAACGGAGTTGCATTCACACGGCGGATGTAATGTGCTTCTGGATTGCCGCTGAACAATGAGATAAACCGTTTAATTTGGTCCGGGGTGGGTAGAGTTATAGCGTTGGGCGTTTTGCTGCTCTTGGTTTTGTCCACTTTTACTTCTCGCGACCGACTTTGTCTTGCCGTTCCTCAAGGGACTCGGC
>JBAVNY010000448.1:0-1941 GCA_049691535.1 Candidatus Acidiferrum sp. | reverse complement strand
GTGTTGAACCAGGCGAAGTCCCTTTCCTTCCGGGAAAAGAAAATGCTGGAGCGGGCCCGCTACTTGCTTGTTAGCGAAATGGCGATGGCAAAGAATTGCCAGGAATCGGAAATCGAAGAATTACTCTCCAAAGCTCTCTCGAAGAGCAAGCTGCGGCTGCCGGAAGCCTCAGAATTTCAAGCCTAGCAAGCCGCCAACCTGCTAAGTTCTCACTCTCCCAACCAGACTCCATAAGGCTTCAATGGTTCGACGTTGTCGAAAATAATTTTCATGGCTGCCGTGATCGGAATGGCGAGCAGAAGTCCAATCGCGCCCCACAGTGACGCCCAAATTAAAAGCGCCATGGTCACCGCCAGCGGGTTGAGTTGCAGGCGCCTGCCAAGGATCTTTGGATATAAGACATTCAACGCCAGCATATGCAATCCAAGCACAGCCACAATCATGTAGACAAGCTCGGTAGAAGTGACATGTCCTAAGCCCACGAAAACAGGCGGAGCCACCGCCAACAAAACACCCAAATAAGGCACAAGACTCAAGAAGCCGCTGATAAATCCCACAACATAGAAGAATGGCAGGTGCAGAAGCCAGAAGACGACCGTAGTCATCGCTCCCAGAAAAATTCCGATCAGCAAGTTTCCAACCATGAAACTACGAATCATCGCAGAGATTAAGCCCAACGTGACGTAGGCGGTATTGCGACTCTTCATGGGAAAGAGCATTACTGTGGCCGATCGAACGTGTTCCTGCCAGGTCAGCATAAAGTAAGCCAGAAATGGAATGAACGATCCCGCCAGAAAAGCTTGACTGACCGAACCTACGCCGCGACTTAGGAGTTCAGTCCAATCCGTCGCCGGACGAACGCTTACCACGCCCTTTTCGTGTTCCGGAGTTAACACTTCCAGGCTTTCAGCTTCCTTGCGATAGCGCATGGCCTCTTCGCGAAGCTTGCTTGTGTACTTCGGCAAATTGTCGATGAGCGAAGCCGCCTGATTGTAAGACACGTAAAAGACTCCGACGACCACGGCAAACAGTAATAGGATTGCGATGGCTGCGGCTAATGCGCGAGGCAACCGTGCTCGCGTCAATCCATCGACGATGGGTGCCAGAATGAATGACAAAAGCACTGCGACTAACATTACTGCCAGGACAATCTCGCAGTAATAACAAAGAGCTAGAATGGCTCCGATGCCGATCAGGTTTTGAGTCCAGTTCCGCTTGGGACTTGGAATGACTGGTTCCGCCGACATAGCTGGCCTTAACGATTCGATTTGGATGTCAGCAGTTTCCACCATATTGCGTTATCGTAGCTTACTCCGCTGGTTCGCGACCGACATATAATCACCTGATGTCCCCCCAGGAAGGTACTTCCGTACTGCCCCAGGTTCATCCCCGGATTCTGGGTTTGGACGTGGGTTCGAAGACAATTGGGATGGCCGTTTCTGACCCTCTCGGCATCACCGCACAGGGGTTGGATACAATCCGCCGCCACAACAAGAGACTAGATTTTGGCCAGCTTAGAGAAGTTATTGTGAAATATGGGATAACGGAAATTGTAGTCGGATATCCATTGCGGATGAGCGGCGCCGAAGGCACCCAGGCCGAGAAGGTGCAACTATTCGCCGAAGAGCTGCGAAAATACTTTCGCATTCCCGTGCACCTGTGCGACGAGCGCCTCACTTCGGCACAGGCCAACCGTGTGTTGAGAGATTCCGAGATGTCGATCAAGCGTCGTGGAGAAGTCGTCGACAAGCTGGCAGCAATGTTGATTCTTCAGAGCTGGATGGATACCAGAACGTCAGCAAATGGCCGCTAGCTGCATCACAAAACCGTTTGTCCACATCCGGCAAAGCCTTAAGACCAAGGTAACTATTATCCGCGACCGCATCATCTAGAATAGGCCATCTTGCGCGTTGTCCTTACTTCATTTCTGTTGGCCGTTAT
>JBAVNY010000447.1:0-6177 GCA_049691535.1 Candidatus Acidiferrum sp. | reverse complement strand
GCCCCAACAGCGTGGTCATCGCCACCGTGACCACCGCATTTCCCATTGGAGTTTTTGGGATCCACCGGTCCAGTTTTCCGGGACCCGGCCAAGGCGACGCCTCCTCTTCCGGAAGATGACTTGCCGTTGGCAGCAAGCAAAGTGCCGCGAAAAATGCCCAGTTAACAATAGGTATGAAAAATAGGCAGGCCAACCACACCGGCTGTCCCGCATCCCGCAATCGTTTCACGATTGTGGCCAGCCCCAACCACACAAACGGCAACGCCAGGACAAGTAACGTCGCTCCGAAAAACACGTCACCAGTCTTCAAAAAGTGGAAATCGTGAATATTGCCGAATGGTCGCCAGTAGAAAAGCAAGCTCCATGGGCGGTGGTAGACTTGCGAAACAACCAACCAATCTAGCGCGAATTTCAAAGCTAAGGCCGTCACACCAATGAGAAAAAACTGTGGGCGGCTTAGCCTTCCGTCCCATCGCCAGAGATTTTGAGGGCCCAAGTGCACCTCCGATTTACAAATGTCCGAAGCGGCTACTGATCCTGTTTTGGCATTGCCGTTTCACATGCCGCCCCAGCACAACTTCTCTGCCGCGCCACCCACCTGTACCCCGCATCCAACAATCCCATCATCCCCGGCACGCTAGACAACCACACCAACGGCCGGCCCCACCAAATCTCCCGCGCCGGCGCCACAATCGCCTCCGCCCCGCCATACTGCGTGCCATCCGACAACAGAAATCTCAATTCCTTCAACAATTCTTCTCGCGACATTCCCAGCAACGCCCCCACTCGCGGATCCTGCAGCGGCGCCACCGCGAATCCCCGCTTCCGCAAGATCGGCTCCAGCCACCGTGCAATCCGCGTACAAAATCCGCACTGCGCATCGAAAAACAACCACCCTCGCGCATGCCGCCCTTTTCCATCCGTATACTCGTTAGCCAGCGAAATCATGGTTCTACCTCATTCCCAAAATCGATCCCGCCTACCAACTGTCATCCCGACCGAAGGGCCGCGTCCTTCGCGGCCCGCAGCCGAGGGATCGTGGCACAACTTCAACCGTCCTCCCCGCGTCGATAGCAGCCACTCATCCCGCCTTCTTCTTGTCGCTCCCCAACAACGTAATCACCTTCCCCCGCAATTTCCCCACGCCCTTCAGCGCGCCCACCGGCATCCGCAAAATCTCTTCGAACAAGCCGCTCATCGTCGTCAGGAAATCCAGCATGCTTTCGAGCCGCTCCCGCGTGTACCCATCGCTCTGCGGCCCGCCCTTTAGTTCCTGCACGCACTCGTTCAACACTCGCAGCGTGGGATCAATCTCGCGCCGCTTCCGCTCTTCCGACACGGTACGAAAAATCTCCCATACATCCTTGGTCGTCTCGAAATGGTCGCGCCGGTCGCCCAGCACATGCACCACGCGCACAATTCCCCACCCCTGCAACTCGCGCAGACTCGTGCTCACATTCGACCGCGCCACCGACAACGTCGTCGAAATCTCATCGGCCGGCAGCGGCTTCTGCGCCAGAAATAGCAACGCGTGCACCTGTGCTACCGTCCGGTTAATCCCCCACTTCGTGCCCATCTCGCCCCAATGCAAAATGAACTTCTGCGCCACAGGGGTAAGCGGCCCCTGCGCCGGGGTGCGTCCGTGTTCTGCGGGAGCATCCACGTTCTTGTGATCCGGCAAACTGTTTGTTTTGGGAATATCTGACATGAGTGACCATCCTGTGAAGTCTGTATAGTCGATTGATACTGTTGTTTCTGTACAGACAGAATGTACTGCACAAACATGCGCTCGTCAAGCACTACCTTTGCTCTAGATTTTCGCGATTGCCCCTCTAGAAAACGCTGACTTCCGGGATCACCGGCACCAACTCCGGAACATTGATGTGAATCGTCGTTCCCTGCCCCTCATTGCTTTGTATGTCCAAGTGGAAATCCGTCCCATACAGCACCCGCAACCGTTCCCGCACGTTGCTCAGCCCGATTCCCTCCACATACACATGCGGCATGCGCTCCTCGGAAATGCCCACGCCATTGTCCGCAATTTCGATGTGCAGTCGCTGATCCCGCGTCACAGCGCGTAGCAAAATTCTGCCGCCTTCCAACTTCGGTGCCAGCCCGTGTTTCAAGCTGTTCTCCACAATCGGCTGCAGCAGCATGCTGGGAATAAACGTCTCCAGCGTATCCTTATGAATGTCCTTCACAATTTCCAGATTGTCTTTGCCAAAGCGCGCCACTTCAATATCCAAATAATCGTCGATGAACGACAATTCCTCGCGCAGCGGGACAAACGTTTCGTGCTTGCGCAGCAGCCTCCGCAAAATGTTGCTGAGCTTCAGCACCACGCCGCGCGCCGTGTCGGGATCCAAACGAATCAACGCCGTCACCGTATTCAGCGTATTAAACAGGAAGTGCGGATTGATCTGGCTCGACAGCGCATCCATGCGCGCCCGCAGCAGTAATTGCTGGTGCCGCTCCAGATTCATCTCAATGCGCGTGTTGTTCCAGATCTTTAGCGGCGCCGCCACCGACATCAACGTGCCCAGCACCACCAGGCACAGCGACCAGTTCCAGTAAGGATCGATCGCAAACAGCCACTTCGGCTTGGTGGCCATCACCAGGGCCACGCGCCCCAATTCCAATCCCACGCAGGTCAGCAGCGGTAGCATTTCCCACGACGTGTCCGCGTCGTTCACCAACCGCATCAGCGCCTTGGGAATATTCAGAAATGTGAACGGCCCAAAGTTCCACAAATCTTCCTTGTCGGGAATCAGTTGCCGTATCAACCCGCCCAGCAAGCCCGCGGTCGCCGCCGCAGGCATCGCCAGCCACTCGTGCGACAGCAGCGCAGGAATGGTGATAATCGCGCCGCCAATCGGCCCCACCACGCGCCCGCCCAGCAAGCCCATCAGGAACGCGCCTTCAAGCGAGAGGTCCGCGAAGCCGTACGAGGGCCGCAGCAACCGCAGCGTCACGCCCAGAATCAGCGGCGGCGTCATGAACAACATCAACTTTAATTTTTGATCCGCGTCGCGCTCTTCCGTGAACAGCACCCGCCGGAACGTGTTCCACCGCGCCAGCAGCGCCGCAATCGACGACGCCACGCCCACCTTCAGCAGCAGCGTAAACAGCAAATCCTGTATGCGTATTCCCGTTTCCATCGATCCCCGTAATTTCTGACTTTACGCTAGCCAATCGCCATCACAATGTAAAGCCACGCGCACCCACAAGGCGGGGGGCATGTCTCTGGTTTTCGACAAATCAGGACTCGAGGCACAGCTACAATAAGTTTCGATGGAAATTCTCTCAAGTGCAGCCTGATACTGCCTGTTAAGAAGGCGAGGCCATCAATGACTTCGACGTGGCGGTCTTTATTGCTGCTCATCGTTTCGAGTTTGTTCCAGCCTGTTTATGCACAGCAGGCGCAAACAGTTGTGCTAACCGAGCCGGGGATTATTAGACTGGAGAATCTTTTCCAGATGTCCGACACAGTTGCGCTCGTGAAGGTACTTTCAGGAGACACGCAAAACTATCCCAAAGTCGCATACAAAGCGGAAGTCGTGAAGAGTTTTAAAGGAGCAACTGTTGGGCAGACGATTTATTTCGGGCCGTATGTTGGAACCAGACTGGGCTGGGAGTATTTTCTGTTCCTTCGGAATGTGGCAAAACCCTTGGCGCCCAACTCCACCTCGAGCGTTAACTACGGGACTGTCCGTTATTCCGAAGTGTTCAACGAGGGTTACAATTCGATGGAGTCCTCTTACGAATGTGTATTTGATGGGAAGGACGTTGCTCAGAAGTGCGGTAACGGAGCGAGAGTTTGCACGGACTATATCAAGCTTCCAAAATCTCTGCACAGCTCGCCTCCAATGACCGAAGACACTCCTTTTGGTTGCCGGTGGGTTAGGAAAGAAGCTTTTATCTCGGCGCTCAACGCGCTGCACGAATCGGTAAAATGATTTATCTTACCTCCACCCCTTGGCCCATTGAGCTTGCATCAACTGATGATTTACAGCCGTAGGACCCGTAAACGCGGTCACCAGAAGCCGATTACTACCTCGCCGCCAGTTCGGGCAGCTTCCCTGCCCTGTTATACTGGAACATTCTTATGGCTAAGAAATTGTCGACTAAGCGCATCAGCGCCAAGAGCAAAGATACTGTGGAAGCTGTGGCCCACGCCGACCTACCCACCCGTTACGGCCGTTTCACCATCATCGGTTTTCGCGGCTTGGGCCCGCAAGACGAGGCCGTCGCGCTCGTTCGCGGCAACCTGAAAGGGCGCACCGCGCCGCTCGTCCGCGTCCACTCTCAGTGCCTCACCGGAGACGTGCTCGCCTCGCTGCGCTGCGATTGCCGCGCGCAACTCGAACTCTCGCTCGAAAAAATTGCCAAAGCGCCCTCCGGCATCCTGCTCTATCTTCCCCAGGAAGGACGCGGCATCGGCTTGATGAACAAACTCCGCGCCTACGAGTTGCAAGATGGCGGCATGGACACTGTCGAGGCCAACGTTTCCCTCGGTTTCGCCGCCGATGCCCGCGACTACGAATTCCCCGCCAAAATCCTGCTCAAGCTTGGCGCCAAGCGCATCCGCCTGCTCTCCAACAATCCGGAAAAAGTCCGTCAACTGGAATCCGCCGGCATCGAAGTCGTCGAACGCGTCCCCTGCGAACCCCGCATCTCCAAAACCAACCGCGCCTACCTCCAAACCAAAAAGCGCAAAATGGGCCACCTGCTAGCCGGCGTCTAGAAATTCGAAAATGGAAATTAGAAAATGGAAAATGAAAAATTGCCCGCGACGTCTAAATTGCCACGCACACGGGCCCCAAAGCGCCGTGCACCGCACCGACGATTCCCACTTTCTATCTTCCATTTTCGATTTTCTATTGCAGTTGTTCGATTAAACAGACGGTGCGCGCGGTTTTGCTTTCAAGGCAAACCGCAAGTGGCCTTCAGCATGGGCAGTTTCCGCGCGGATCAAAATCGCCGCTTCGCCCGCGGTAATCCGCGGCATCTCAAACTCAATCTTCACTTGCCCATCCGCGCCCACTTCCCCACCGTGCACATGTTCGTACGCCGCGCCCTCCACTTCCACCTTTACACTGGCGTGTTCCGCCGCCCCACCACTTTCCTCTTTCACCGCGACCAATAACGACACATGCTTCCCGCTAAGCCACGCCTTCGGATTCAACAATTCCACCTGAAGCTTTCGCCGCGCCACCGCCGCAGCTTCCTCCCGCTGCGCAACAACCGGAGCCACTGGCTTGGTAGCAGCTGCCGCAAGCGGCGGAATCGCCAGCGACAATTTCCCCGAATGCATTTCCTCCAGCACCACCCGATGCTGCTCATCCAGCCGCAGTTTCAACGCACTCACGCGATCCTCGTCCAGCGGCCGCAAATCGTAATAATTATTTGTCCTGCGATGCAGCACCCGTCCCTGGAAGTACACCGTGGTGTCAATCAGCCCGTGCGCTTCCCCGCGATCTTCCGTTTGGACGTGGAAGATCATTTCCCCTACTTTCACATTGGTGTTGTGCCCGAAAATCATCGTCCGATCCGTTTTCCGCCGGCCCTACCGTACCCGACCGCACGCACTCCGCGCCGTGATGCGCCGCACTTAAAATTCCACAGCGTCGACACAAATTTGACCGCGCGCCGCCTCACTCGCTATTATACTTTGTTGACCATGACCCCATCCGGCGTACAAGCGTATTTTCCTCTACTCATACACCTGCTCATTACTGCGGGACTGGCCGGTGCGTTGATTCTGCTCTCCACTTTCATTGGCTGGCGCCGTCCGAATAAAGCCAAGATGCAGCCCTATGAATGCGGCGTTACGCCCACCGGCGACGCCCGCGAACCGTTTTCCGTGAAGTTTTACCTGATCGCCATGGTGTTCATTCTCTTTGACGTGGAAGCCATCTTCCTGTACCCCTGGGCTTTCATTTTCAAAGATTTGGCCAGCCATGCGAACACCCGAGTCTTTGGTTTCCTGGAAATGATGTTTTATATCGCAATTCTGTTGGTTGGCTATATCTATCTCTGGCAAAAAGGCGCGCTCGACTGGCATAAGTCTCAGAAGGAACGATAGCGCAGCCGTAACGAGGATCTCAGAAACGTGACGCAGCCTGTCAGCTCAAACGCTAATGTTGTAGTCGAACACCTCCGTTCCTGGAATGCGTC